>DASXVS010000033.1 GCA_036504095.1 Armatimonadota bacterium
CTCGTCGCTCATGACGAACCGGGAGCGCCCCCGCCCCGGAGGGGGGACGGGGCGGGGGCTGATGTGGTGGTGACGGCGGCGGCGTGGCACGCAGTCGCCTTGTCGCGGGAGTGCCGCCCGAGAGGTTCCGACCTGCGCGCCGTCATCGTCCTATCGTCGCCAGTCCGGTTATCGGTGTCACCGGTCCGCAGGGGACATCCGCACCATGGGCAGAACGCCCACCAGTCCTCGGCGTACCGGTGGCAGGAGGGACAAGAGGGCCTAGTCATCGAGGTAGACGCACCACTCGGAGGTGACGCCGCGCTCGCCCGCGAAGAGGAGCCACTGTGAAGGGCGCTGACCACCCGATGCCAGGAACTCCTGCGCGAAGGTATTGGCGCTCTCCGTAGATCCCGCGCCCCAGTGGGTGATCGCGTTCACCTGCATGCGGACCGGGACGTGCCAGTGGCCCGACGCGCTGTACTCGAAGGGCTCGACGCTGGTAGCCCAGCCGAGCAGGCGCTTGTTGAAGCCGTACCACGGGATGCCGAACGAGGCCGACTTCACCTGGTCGCCGTGGAACAGGAACCAGCGCTTGCCCATCACCTCGTCGGTGGCGTACCACGCCCGCTCGCCGGCCACGAACGTCTCGCCCCACTCCACGCGGGGCTCGTCCTTGAGCAGCATTCGGGCGATGTTGTAGACCATCGCGTCAAAGTTGGTCTCTGGGTGGTAGGAGCGGCGGATCGGCCCGCCCATGGCGCCGTGGTTGCCGATGGCGCCCTTGACCCTGAGCGTGGGCACCGAGGACAGGACTGTCCGCACCAGCGAGGCGAGGGCCTGTGACGCGGCGAACAGCTGCACGTAGAGCGATGAGTCGATCCGGTGGGCCTGTCCGGGGAAGATCTCCTCGCCCTCGACAAGGTCGCCGAGTAGGTAGATGCGGGCCTCTTCCACGGGGTGCTTTGCGCGCTCGCCCTCGATGAGCTTGACGACTTTCTGCGCGTACCGGGCGACCCGCGCGGCGGCGATATCGCTGTTGTACTCGGGGGTGGTCTTGCCCCACTGCCAATCGGCCAGAAGACAGATGGCCACCTCGGGCTTGGCCTTGCGGAGATCCCTGGCCGGGACCGGCACAGGCTCGATGACCATGGCGCGCGCGGCGTCGAGGGCCGCCCGGTAGACGGCCTCCACGAGCTCTTCGCGCTTCGCCCTGGATCGCTCTAGGTCCCGGAGCGCCTTGTTCAGCGCGAGCCGCAGCTCGTTGGACGTGTCCTCTTCCTTGACGTCGTCGATCAGGGACACGAGCACGCTCCTCGGCGATGGCGGGCGAGCGTGTTCTCGTTGGGGGTGGAGGGGAAACGCTTGCGCAGCGCGCGGTAGATCGCGCTGGTCATGTAGGCGGAGTCGAAGGCGGTTCGGAGGTCGGCGGCGTCGTCCGGTGCCAGGCCGTCGATGAACGCAGCAACGGAGCACCGCGGGCCCTTCACCGGGGGCGTGGCGGCGATCTCCTCGAGGAGGCTCACGCTCACCATCGTGGGGAAGGTGAGCGCCTGCGTCACCGGGCCACAGGGGACATCGGCTAACCGGGGGCCCGTTAACTTCTCTGCGCTGCAATCTCCGCTGCCATGTGCCTGTCGGTCAGGGTAGGCCGATGTGGTAGCGAAGAGGGGAGTCGAACCCCTACGAGGTTGCCCTCAGCGGTGTTTGAGTCCGCTGCGTGGAACGGGGATCAGGCGGATCCTGCCACTTCTGCTGCCATGTGGGTCACTTGCTGAAGCCTCTGCTGCGCTCAGCCCAGTCCGAGAAGTCATGGAACAGCACGGCCCAGTCGTCGCGCACCTTCTCTGGAAACGGACGCGCGTACTCGTCTTGCCCGAACACCTTCGCGCGGTGTGACTCATCGAGATGAGTCTGGATGTCGGCCCAGTTCCTAGCCACGCGAGCAAGGTGCTTCGCCTCGTCGGCCCTGATGTAGAAGTGTCGCCCGGAGTCTCCGAGAACGGCGGGGTAGTCCAGGTCCTTCCACCTAGGGTCCCCTTCGAGTAGATACCAGCGGCCACGGGACGTGACGAAGCCCGGGATCACCGGGCCGGCCATCTCCAAGAGATACCCCCACGACCAACTGCCCATCTGGAAGGAGCCGATCGATCGATTCCTCGGGGTCAGGGTGAGGCTCATCCAACTGCCCTCCCCAGCGACGCCATCGCGTCGCGCTTCGTGTCGTCGGTCAGGTGACCATATGTGTCGACGGTGATGGAGATCCCCGAGTGCCCGAGGATGCTCGACACGACCGCGAGCCCGACGCCCTCGGCGATCAGGAGCGAGGCCGTGGCGTGCCTCAGGTCGTGCCAGCGCATGGCGGGTAGCTCCTTCGCCTCGAGGCAGTCCTGGAACTCGTGGGTCAGGCGCGTGCCGTCGATCGGCTTGCCGTCGCGGGTGAACACGAGGTGGTGCGCGTTGCCCACGACCGCCAGCGAGTCGCGCCGCAGGTCGCGCAGGACCGCCAGCGCGGGCGCGGCCAGGGGGACCGTCCTGCGGCTGTGGTCGCTCTTGGGCTCCGTCAGGACGTAGCGGGTTCCTCGGGGTCCGGGGAGGCGGGCGAGGCTGTGGTGGACGGTGACAGAAGCCGATCGAGCCAGTCCATCAACCTCACGATCCCCAGCGCCAGTGCCAACTCCATCACCATCAGGGTCCACGCCCGGTCCAGTTCGTCCAGTTGCTCTTGCAGCGTGACCAAGGTTCACGTCCTCCCAGCGCAGGCCGAGCAGCTCGCCCTGTCGCAGTCCGGTGTAGAGCGCCACCGTGACCAGCGGCGCGAACCACTGGCCCTCGACGGCGGAGAGAAGGGCCTTCGCGTCCTCGGGGCGCAGCGCCTTCACGGTGCGCTTGACGGGTGAGGGCAGGTCGAGGTCGCTGGCCGGGTTGGCGTCGATCAGGCCCCAGCGCACGGCGTAGGACATGGCCGAGCGGAGGCAGTCCACCCGGTGGCGCACCGAGGTCGGGGAGTCGGTCTGGCGGTTCACCCAGCCCTGCACCTCGCGGCGTCCGAGGGATCGGAGGGGGCGTTCCCCGAAGGCGGGGACGAGGTGCAGGGACACGATGCTGCGGTATCCGAGGAGGGTGCGCTCGCGCCTCGTCGGTTTCACCACGTCAACCAGCCACCGCTCGAGGAACGCGCCCACGCTTTCGCCGCCCTTTCGCGGTCTCGTAGAGGAGGATTTCCCCCGCGCGGCCGCCAGCGCCTTCCATGTCGCCGCCTCGCTGTCCGCCGTCACGGTCCCCCGGTCCCGGCTTCCGTCGTCCCGCCGGCCGTTGCTCCACTGGCCCGCCCACTTGCCGTTCGCCAGCGGGTAGACGCTCCCGGCCCCGTACTTCGCCATCGCCCACCTCCT
>DASXVS010000034.1 GCA_036504095.1 Armatimonadota bacterium
GCGGCACGCAGCAATCCTCCTTCGGCAGCGCATGGCGGCTCCGCAATTGCCCATCCGCCACGTCCTGCTGGACACGCCTCTCATCGTTCGGGCGTCGACCGTGCCCGAAACCGTCCAACTCGCGGAACTCCCCGAGGAGACTTGGTCGTCGCAAACGGCCAACGCGCTCACAACGAGGGTTCCGAACGCGCTTACGCGAATCACCAACTAACTGAAACGAATTCACGACGCACTGACCCGCAGACCGGTCCTTCGGGAGACCTACTAGATTCCGAATTCCGTAAACGGGCACAGGGCTTGAGCACCAGCGGGCGACGCCGAAACGCGGCGTCCGCACTCTGGGAGGGAGCGCGGCATTCCACCCCGTCACCGCTCCTTCCGCATGTAATCGTTGGCAGACTCCGGCAGAAATGCCGGCAACATTAGATCACCCGTCTTACTCAGAAAGGAAAACAGCCTGTCATGAACAGACGCCTTCCCACTCAGTGGGTGCCCGGTCTCATTGCGCTGCTTTTGCTCGCATTGTGGCCGGCCATCAGCGCCCGAGCCACCAACCTGGCTCTCGGCAAACCCGCCTTCGCGTCGTGGAACAGTCCCGTCGCCGGGACCGGCACGGACGCAACAGCCAACCTCACCGATGGCAACTTCACCACGGCCTGGAACAACGCCGGCTCTCCTAACACTGGCAACGACCAGGCGGGCGTAGACCTGGGCGCTATCAAGAGCTTCCACTACGTCCGTTTGAACTGGACTGCGGATCACGCGACCGCCTTCACCGTTGAAGTTGGAGACGCCGTGGACACGGATCCCACCTCGTTCTTCTATGGAACGGGTGACTGGTCCATCGTCTACACACGCACAACGGATCCCGCCGGATTCAATACCGGTCGGGATTTCATCGATATTGGCGCGCAGTCGCACCGGTATGTGCGCATTGCCGGTACCGTCAGCAGCAATACGAGCACAGTCTGGGGAATCAATGAACTCCAGGTGCTGGACGTTGTCCCCACGATCTCCGGTACGGTATCCGCCAGCGGTTCACCCGTGGCGAACGCCCTGGTGGCCTTGAGCGGCCCCACGGATTCGGGCAACCCGGCCCCATTCCTTTCCTCGTCCGTCGTGAGCGACGCCAACGGACACTACATCATCAACGGCGTTGATCCCGGAACATACACCCTCACCGGTTCGAAGCCTGGCAAGTTCGGGCCTTCGCAGGTTCCCGGCGTCGTCGTCGGCGCCACCGGCACCGTCACCCAGGACATCACGCTGACAACCACCGTCAGCAACGTCACGGCATCGATGCCCGCCTACAATCTGGACTACATCGCCGGACCTGGCGATCCGACCGGACAGGCGAATGCTAACGCTAACAGCCTGGCGCTCCCGGCGGACGAATTGCCGACAGGCAACGCCGTGTGGGCGACCAGTACCGCATTGCCGGCCGGCGGCACCATTGGGCCGAATCTTTCGCAGGACCTCAGCTTCTTCTTCCCGCCCACCGCTAACGGCAGCAACAACGTCGTCTCCGCGGAGAACGCCGTCATCCCGTTCCCGAACGGCCACTACACCAGCATCTATGTGATGCAGGTGGCAGGTGACGCCCCGTACTACACAAATGCGACCCTGAATTATACAGACGGATCGTCTACAGTCGTCGCAACGTCATCGGGCAATACTCTCTACGCATTCCATACCGGCACGTCCGCTCCCGGCGAAGACGAAGTCGCGGCCATCACCGTTGACAAACTCTACAACGTGGGGAACGGCACCACCGATACCGCCCCGGGTGATGTCCCGTACACCATCTTCGTGCGCACGATTCTCGTGGACAAGACCAAGGCCCTTGCGAACCTCACGTTCGGCGGCATTCAGGCCGGTCCGGGAAGCATGACCACCTCCAAGGGCCACATCATTGCCTATTCCGCCGACACGATCGACACGCCCCAGGCCAGAGGCTCCATCACCGGAACCATCACAGGCCCGGCAGGTCAGCCCGTTACCGGCGCATTGGTGAAGTACCTGAGCTATCAGATCACTACCGGCGCCTCCGGCACCTACGCATTCAACGGCATTCCTGCCGGCGCCGCAACGATCACGGCCAGCAAGCCCGCCAACTTCGCCGCCAAGAGCACCACGATCACCCTCACCGCCGGCCAGAACGCCATCGTGAACATCCAGTTCCTGGCGCCCATCCCGGTGGTTACCGATCCGCTGAGCGGCCCGAACTGGGACATGGTCAGCACCGACGCCAACTACGGCGACTTCACGGCTACCGGCTGGATGCTGGGCCGGGAATACATCCCGACCGGACTGTTCAGCCCGGACGTCCCCGGATCCAACACTCCCAGCAATACGACCTTCATCGTTAATACGGGCGCGCCTTCCGCGCTTCCGTTCGACTTCGGCGATATCAAGGATACCCCCATCCTCACGGGCCAGCCCGGCTACCCGGCCGGCGGCACGCCGTGCGGCGTCGTTCTCCAGGGCGCTCAGTTCCTAGCGCCCCCGGCCCAGATCACGAACGTCTACTTTGTCGAGTCCGGCATTGAAGGCTCCTGCAGCGTGCAGGCTACTCTCCACTACGCCGACGGCACCTTCGAGAAGAAGATCGCCGCCGTCTCGGACTGGTTCGGCAGCTCTTCGCCAAATGAGCTTCCCTACCTTATCATGCGTGGACGCCACTCCCGGACCGGCGAGGCCAATGTCGGCGGCAGCATCAAGCTGAACGCCCTGGTCGTCCCCGTCAACTCCGCCAAGCAGCTCCAGGACGTCACCTTCTACGAGGCCTCCCAGCCGCAGGTTTACCCCTCCGTGCTGGCCCTTGCCTGGGAGACGACCACCCAGCAGCCCGCATCCAGCGACATTGAAGTTGTCGTGAAGAACGCGGACAACACCCCGGCCGCCGGCGCTCTGGTGAACCTCGGGTTCTACAACACCAAGGCGGACGCGAACGGCGTCGCCGTGTTCCGCGGCATCCCCGCCGGCCTCACCATCGGCGTGGGCGCCTTCATACCGGGCGTTACCAAGCAGGCTCGTGTTGACGGCCACCTGGTTCCGAGCGGTAAGAAATACAGCTCAACCGGCACCGACAACGCCGACATCATCAACCTGACGCTGAACGGCGGAGCGCCGATCAACGTCGGAATGCAGCTTGCGTACAACTTCGACATGCTGTCCAACGCGGATATGCCTGGCGACTATGCGTGCCGCGCATCGTTCCAGAATGACTGGGGCATGGACGAGGCCGCTATGACCTTCCCGTCCAACGGCACCACCACCTACCCCGGCCTCGGCTCCATGGTGTTTAACACGCCTCACCGCGAGACCGGCTTCAATAACGTACTCCGCCAGAACGGCCAGACGGCAACCGTCGTCCCGGGCCACTACTCCTCACTCAGCATCGTCGACATCGGCGCCGGCGTCGGCGGCGACCATCCCACCCTGTTCTTCGTCACGTTCAACTACGCCGACGGCACGTCGGAGCAGGTTCAGTACACAACTCAGGACTGGGTCCTCAACTTCACGACATCGGACGTTGCCAACGTCAACCTGTTCTTCCGCACGTATTGGGCGGGGTCATCGAACAACCCGTTCTACTCACCCAACCGGCGAAACTACGACGGCGGCGTCCAGGCGCTTGGCGTTGCCGGCCTCGCGAATGTGCTTCCGGTCAACGCCGGCAAGGTTCTGACCAGCTTCACCCTCTTGCCGATCTTGCGCGATTACAGCAACGACGACCAGGAAATCTTCGCAGCTACGCTTGAAGCCAACGATCTCACCGGCACCGCCGGAACGATCACCGGCACCGTGACAGGCCAGCCTTTGGGCGCAGCCTCCGCCGGTCCTATCGCGAACGCGATGGTATCCGTCGATGCGTTCCACGGCGTTTACACCGATGCCAGCGGTAACTTCACCTTGACGAACGTTCCCACCGGCCCCGCTACGATCACCGTTCTCCCCTACGGCACCGGCATCCTTACCAAGACCTTCCCGGTAACGGTGGCCTCGGGCGCGAACGCGGTCGGCACCCTTTCCGTCGGAGCGGCCGTCACGCAGGTTTCCTGCGTTCTCGGCGCCACCAACACCGAAAGCGGCCTTCACCAGATCGAGGGCAATGTCCTTCCGTACGGCTATTCCGCACCGGACAGCCAGACCATTCCTGTGACGGTTCAGGGCAATACGGCCCGCCAGACGCTCACCAACGGAACGTACATTTACTTCCGAGTTGATCCGGGCTGGCTCTACCGTGGCAAAATCAGCGACCAGGGCCTCACGGTCGTCGGCGCTGGAACCCCGACCCAGACCATTCCGAAGCTCGCCCCGGACACCTACGTCCGGATCGAATACCTTGACCGTGGAACCGATACTTTCCGCATCCAATTCAATACGATGGAGAAAGACACCGCGGCAGGTTTCGACAGCATCCGCATGACCAACGCGTACACCAACGGCAATGGTCCAATCGGCAACCTCGGCAATACCTTCGTAACCAAAACCGGAACCAACACGTGGAAGACCTTCACGTATCACCTGGATCCGACGGTTGCGGGCAATGCCTTCGGCGCTTATCATGGCGAAAACCTCCACGCCGACTTCCGCATCTCCGGACGTTCCGATGGCCTTCCCGAGATTATTCGGAGCGTCGTCGTGTCCGTTTCGCCGAACATCGTTCCTCCGGTAGCCCCGGCCGGCGCGGCGGACATCCTCCGGGTGTACGGCGGCCTGCAGGCGGCTCCGCTCAACACACCGTCCTCTATGTGGCCGACCTATGACCTCAACGGCGACGGCGTGGTGAACTTCAAGGACGCCATCAAGTCAGTCAAGCCGTAAGCACGGCAAATGACCAACTCCCGCGTCCCTCCTCCACCCCCGGGTGGAGGAGGGACGCCCTTACCCCGGTATTGCACCTGGAACGGAACAAACGTATTGAATTACCGCTTTATCAAGCAGAGGCGCGGCTCACGGTCGGAGGGAGGAAACAATATGAGAAGAAGAGCTTTTACGCTCATCGAACTGCTGGTGGTCATCGCGATCATCGCTATCCTGGCTGCCATCCTGTTCCCTGTCTTCGCCAGGGCGCGCGAACGGGCCATGGTTACGACATGCATCAGCAACAATAAACAACTGGGCACGGCCATGCTGTTGTACATGGACGATTCTGACAACACTCTCCCTGTATGGGCGCTCGGAAACGTGACGCCGCCGGCAGGGTTTCAAACCTACACATGGGACGTGGCGATCTTCCCCCTCGTCAAGTCAAAGAAGTCATTCACCTGCCCCTCGAACAAGTCTATTCAGGCTCGACAGGCGACAGACGCGAACCCTGTACGCTCGTACACATTGCCCCAGAACGTCAGCGGGATGTCCATCTCCAAGATGAAGATCCCTTCCAAGACGGTCATCCTTTATGAAAAGGGGAGAGAACTCTGCGGCGTCGGTTCTGACGCCACGGGAGAATGGTTCGACCAGACCGGACAGGGCGCTACCAACGTACTGCACCAGTACCCCAAGGATCCCACAAAGTGGGGCTTTGCGCACGGCAGCGGAACCGGACAGGGCAAGGTATTCCTCTTCGCGGACGGCCACGCGGCCTTCTATACCGCAATGGTGGCGTCTCCGAGCACCACAAACCCATTCTGCTACTTATTCCCGAACAGCGCTACAGGCTCCGCACCGAACGGGACAGCATACAACTGGCCGCGCACAACGGGCTGGGGATACTGCGGATCGGCGGACGGTTCTCACGCCGGCGCCCCGACCTTTGCCGGAGCCAATCTACCCGATTCCTAGAACGTGTCAGGCTCCAACCCCTTCCGTCGAATCCTTCGGGCGCCCGTTCCAGGGCGCCCGACTTGTTTCCGGGTCCAATCATGGGCCAAAATCGAGCCGGCCCGAAACGTCCCCTGCGCGGCTCCCCCCGACGCGACGGCAAGCTGTGCCGCGGCGAACCGCCGAATCACCGCGTACGCTCCATCGCGAAAACCGCCCAGGATGCCTCATGAAGAAAATTCACGCAAATTCATCCAGCATGTAGGTTTTACGACCGTATAAGTGTATTTCCTTATATGAATTGTGGTACAGGTTTGGCTAGTCCTTGACCAAAAGTCGGAAGACGGTCTGTTGAAGAAACTCGACCCCTACCCCATTCTTGAATCCCGCATTCGCGCGGGAGTCTACGCCCAGGGCGCCTGGCTCACCCCGGAACGCGAACTCGCCCGGGAGTTCGGGGTCCACCGCCAGGCCATCCGGCGCGCCGTCGCGCGTTTATCCGAAATGGGTCTCCTCGAGCGCCGGGCGGGCCACCGCCCCATCGTCCGCCGGCCGGACAGTATCTATTCGCCTCCCAACATCGTCGCCTTCCTGATGGGCAACGAGCCCCTGTTCCGCTCCTTCCAGGCCATCCTCAAAGGCTGCGAACAGGAACTCGTGGGCGCCGGCTACCGCCTCATGTTCGTCGACACGTACGCCGAGAGCGAGGAA
>DASXVS010000035.1 GCA_036504095.1 Armatimonadota bacterium
CGAGAAGGGCAAACCCGGGGCGACCCGGGGACGCAACGCCAGCGGGACTCGGAGACGAGTCGGCCGGGCTACCGAAGCCAGGCCTGCGCGGGTAGACCGCGCCGGGTCACCGTCGCCGGCGATCGGCGGCACGAGAGGAACACGATGCACACCGACATCCTCGCCTCGACGGCACGCCGCTGGGCAAGCGCCGCGCTCGAGGCCACCCTCGTGATCGCCATCGGCATTGCGCTGGTGTTCGCCGGTGCCGTCGTGACGCGGGGGGATCCGGCGGGCGCCGACACGGCTCTCGCCAAGGGTGGGTCGTCCCTATGGATCGCCGGCGCGACCTCGAGGTCACCGCAGCTGACGTTCGGCCAGGTGATGGCGTTCGGGTACAAGTCGACGTCGGCGTCCTCGATCCAGCTCCACTGCTACCAGCCGGCCGGGACCGGTCGGCTAGTGTTCGCGGACTCGCAGATGCTGTCGGGCGACGCCTCAGGCCTGAGCGACCCCTTCGAGCTCGGACCTTCCGCCGCCTGGACTTCCGGTGCGGCGACATGCAAGGGCATGCTCGGCCACCGGTCGAACAGCGGCAAGTACATCGTCGAGGACAGCGTCACGTTCGACGTCGCACCCTGAGCTGCATGTTTCGACTCGGGTAGACTTGGCCCCCGCAGGCGATCAAGCGATGTTTCGACGCGCCATCGCCGTGCAGCACAGAGGCCCGTTTCAGGGGCGGCCTAAGACACGATGGCAACTCCGGAGGGAACCGGAGAGCAGAAGCCGCGGGACTGGGGAGTCGAACCCAGCCAGCCGGGCAACCCGTTCTCAGGCGCCATGTCACACGCGCTTCGTGCCCTGGGTGCCCGCTGGAAGCAGACGACCGTGGGACGGATCACCGCGGTCGGCATACCTACCATCGCTCGGGCCTTTGACCACTCGCAGTCCTCGTGCCTTCTGCACACATATGTTCACCCCTCGCAGCCCGCACCGAGACTCGATGCTGCTCCAGGCGGGCATATTCTGGAGACTCACAACGATGCGTTTCTTCCGAACACGGCCTTCACGCTCGGCAGCGCTGCTGCTCCACGCCGCGGTCATCGCGTCGCTTCTCGTCGTCCTCGTTGCCGGCACCGCATATGCCGGCAAGGGCGGCAAGGGCAGCACCACCGGCAGCACCGGCGGACTTACGGTTGTCATGGTCACCGACCAGAACGGCAACGGCGCACCGAACTGGGCGGACTGGGTGACGTTCACCTTCACGGCGACCGCCACGAACCCGCAAGTCAACCTGCAGTGCTCGCAGGGCGGGACGCTCGTCTACTCGTCTTCTCACCTGATGTACTGGCCGAACTTCTGGGACGACAACGGCGTGTTCTGGCTGGAGTCCGGCGCCTGGTCGGGCGGCGCCGCGTCCTGCACGGCGGTCCTGAAGGGGACCTCGTCACGTGGAACGCTCCTGACCCTCGGCTCGCTCAGCTTCAGCGTCGCTGCCTGACCCTCCAACCCGCAGCATCGAAGAGCCCCCGGCCGATGGCCAGGGGCTCTTCTCGTGTGTCTGGCCACGAGGGCCGGCGTGATCAGGCGATCACGGGCACGAGGTCACGGTCAGGTTGTTGTTGTAGCGGTCGAGCTGGGTGGCCAGGCACGCGGCGAGCGTCGTGTCCGCCTTGCTCAGCTTTGGGGCGTAGGTGAGACCGTCGAACTTGTACTTGCCGTCAAGCAGCACGGCCTTGTCGATGTTGGTGATCGTCGCGCCACTGATCGCGGCGCCCATGAACCGGTTGAGCTGAGCGCCGACGAGCTGTGCCGTCATGTTGAACAGCGGGTCGCTGGCCTTCTTGCTCTTGCCGTCGATGGTCCGCTTGTCCAGGAGGTTGACGGCCTTCGCGCAGTCGGGCGCGTTCTTCATGACATCCTCCGTGCTCGTCGGATCACCCTTGAGGATGAGGTACCAGGTCGCCGCATAGTTCGGCCACCCGGAGCCGGCGTTCTGGGCGGAGACGACGAGGCCGCCGGGCGGGTTCGTCGTCGTGGCGCTTGCGTATCCGAGCGCGAGGTCGAGGATGGGATCCTGTCCCCTGCCGTTCGAATTGGCGCAGGATGCCCAGTTCTTCCAGAAGCCGATCGTCAGGGCACGCCCGCCTGGGGGTGGCGTGTTGTCAACTGTGAACGTCCTTGTCTGGCCGGATGCAACGGTGAAGTCCACGCACACGGTCAGGTTGTTGACGTTCGGGTTCGGCAGCGACGGCGGAATGATGCTGTTCGGGACGAACAGCGGCCCATCGCCGGCAAGGTTCGTGTTCCAGCCGGGGAACACCCACTCGCAGAGCTGGTAGGCCTGACCGGGCACGAGGCCCGTAGCGAAGTCGATGTTGCCGTTTGCGTCGGTCGTCTTTGTCTCGAGAATCGTGCCGTCAGCGGCAGTCGTCGCGCCCTGGCGAAGCTCGAAGGTGAAGGTCTGGCCGGCCGCCGGCGGCTGCCCGCTGACGGTCTTCACGACCTTGAACTTGGCCTCGACGGAGCACGTCGCTTGGGCGCTGAACTTGTAGCTGTTGTCGAGCCCGTACTTGGGGTCGAGGGTGACCGTGCCGGTGACTGTGTTGTCCACGGACGCGGTGAACGGTCCGTCGATCGAGTACTCGTAGTCGTACGAAGCACCGGCGGCCACGTCGAACGAAGCGCCCTCGCTGGGAACCACGTGGAGGTCAGCGTCGCCGGTGTTGTTGAAGGTGATGGTGAAGACGGCAGGGCCGGCCTGCGGAACAGGCTGGGCCTTGCATGCCTTCGTCACGTCGAACGCGGGATGCACCAGGGTGCTGTCCCAGGCCGCCGTGCCGTCGATGTGATTCGGGAAGCCTGTCGGGTTGCTCTCGACCGTCACGGTGTTGGAGAGCTTGGCGCCGCTGCCATCGGACACGACGTAGTCGTAGTCCACGTAGCAGGACCCGTCCCAGGCGAGGGTGTAGTCCACGTCGTCGCAGTTCGAGCCCGTGATCGCCGTGTTGGCCGCATCCATCAGATCGCCGACGAGGCTGTCGTCGATCTTCGTCAGGACGAGACTGGGAGAGTCGTCCGAGCTGTCGTTCGTGATCGTGACCCTGTAGCTGGCCGTGTCACCCTGCTTCGTGTAGGCCGGTCCGGTCTTTACGACCGAGATGTCCGGCTGGAACAGATTCACCGACCAGCCGTCCGACGCAGTCAGCACGTTCGGGAAGCCCGTGGGGCTGCACGTGACGCTGGCCGTGTTGAGGAGCGGGTCGGGATCTGTCGCCTTGACGGTGTACGACTTGTTCGTGACGTCGCTCCCGCCGGAGGCGAGCGTGACGCTCTTG
>DASXVS010000036.1 GCA_036504095.1 Armatimonadota bacterium
CAGTTCCCGTATTCTCTCCACGGTCCCTCCTCGTAGCATACGGCCACCTCCTTCCCTTACAGGAAAGGGTGGCGCTCTCGCCTACAGGTGGGGAATTTTCAACCGCGCCCTTTTGTCCATTTTACACCCGCCGCTGACAACCCTAGGAGAGTTGCAGGGCCACATAGCGATAGGAACTTGTAGTTTTCACCCCAGTCAAATGCTACCCAGCAACGTTGTTCCTATTGCCCCCATTATTTGTACAACGTCTGAACCTGACGATAGACACTACGCTCAAGGAAGATCGCGACCGGCATCAGGTCGCACATCCGGATCGAGATTAGCATCGAGCACAGACCTGAAGTTTAGGTCCACGATGCGGGCAGCGCTCGCAACGTCGGTTGTCCAAAGGCCTGCAAGGAAGTCGATGACTGGACGCACTTCGCAGACGCCGATCGGTCTATGGTCGATCATGACGTAAGGCCCATCGGTCTCAGTTATGATGCGGTGGCGCGGCATTGCCGACACGAGCCTACGGCCTCGATCGGAGGCGATCATGGCCGGATTGACTGAGAAGTAGTGCCCTGCTGCTGCGGTCGCCACCATGTCCGGCACACTGCCTGTGAACCAATGAAAGACCGCCCTGCGGATACCGAACTCATCAAGGAGGCCGAGCAGCTCCCGTTCCGCGCGCCGGCTGTGGAGGGTTACGAACCTCTGGCGATCGGCTATTGCCGCGAGAACGCGTCGGAAACTCGCGACCTGGCGGTCCCGTGTCCCGAAGCCTTCACTTGAGAAGTCCAGCCCGATCTCTCCGATATAGTCGGCGGCCGCCACATGCTTCACGAAGCGGGCAATCTCGCCGGCATGGCGGTCGGAGAGGAGCGGATGGAGGCCGAGAGCGAGGTGAATTCGCGCAAGCGTGCGAACGTGGGGCAGCCCCATCTCATAGTGCGAGGGGAGGTTGGTGACCGCTACGACCGTATTTCCAAATCGTTCTGCCTGCCTGCCCGCGGCAAGCGGATCGGGGTAAAGGTCTAGGTGGCAGTGCGCGTCGATCATCGGGATCGGTCTAGAGCCCTGCGGCTTCTCGGATCGGCGCAATCGCTTTGTCTCGCAGCAAGTGCCTGAGCTCTTCCATCGCTCGCCAAACCGTGGCGGCGTGCGCGCCTGCGCGATCAGATGGTACCGGACCGTTCGAGATGATCTTCGCCACGAGATCGTCGCGCGAGTAATCCTGGCGCAGGAACGAGAGGCACGCCATGAAGTCGCTGGCGGACAATTCGGCGTCTACTATGTCCAGTTCGCCGGCACAGATGTCCGTTCCGTACAAGGCGTTGTCCATGCCTGCCGCGTGGAGCGCGGCGCGGCGGAAAATGCACGGCATGCACCGGCCACAGTGCTCCAGCTTGCGCGCATCGGGCCCCGTCCCAGACATGTTGCGCACCCAGTTGCTGGTGTGACCGCGCTTTGCGCACGACACGGAAGCGGGGAGGCACTCCGCGAGCGCCCCCTGATTCAGGCACTCCCGAACGCATTCGCCCTTCGTCTTCATCGCGAGAGGATTCGCAATGGCGACGTAGATCCCGAGTGCAGCGAGGGTGGCCTCCAGTCCCCGCAGGAAGTAAGGGTGCGTGGTACGGGTGCTGCAGGAGCCGCGGCGCGACGGGGTGAGCGGGACGTTGATGGAGATCGTGCCGTTTTCGGGTATCAGGAGCGGATGCCGAGTCCCAATGGCTTTCGCGGCAAGTACTCCCATCGCGAGGAACACTATGGACCGGCTCCGGAAGTTGGTGTCAGATCCCTCGGGCTGCTGGCCCACGCCCATCTGGAAGAGGCGGGTCCGATTCGGATACCGGCGGTTGAGACAGCGCCACACCTTGTCCTGGTCCCCCTTGGGGCCGGGAATCGCCGGGTCGTGGTGTCCCACCAGAACAAGCTGCTTTTCCGGATACGCCTCCAGCCAGTCGATAGCCCCCACGAGTGAATCGAGTCCACCCGAGAACAGGCAGGCGGCATCTCCTCGGAGGCGCGGGAATCGGCGAACGCGGCCGGACCTCGGCATGGGAAGGCGGGTTTCCAGTCTGTAGAACTCAAACGTCCAGACGTCGCCGGTGAGGAAGCCGATCGCCGCTTCGAGCGCGTTCGCCTGAGAGGTCCACAAGTCTGGATCGGATACCGGCACCCTCACCACGAACTCGCGTGTCCAGGCGTCCTCGGTAAGCCTCCTGTCACCGATCTTGTCGGCCGCGTATATCGTCGCCGCCAGAAGCAGGAAGTCGAGGACGACGGGTTGAGGTGTGGGGCAGACCTGGCGTACAGGGGCGTAATCGATGTAAAGGGTTGCGGCATCGCCCGTCGCTCCCCGCGCCAGCGTGACCTTCGCAAACTCCCTAAGTGCCGTTGTGCCGACCGATACGTCGAATCTCATGGCTATGCCCCCCTGCCAAAGATGCTGAGGATGTCCTCGCAGATGGCGTCCGATAGGCGGCTCCCCTCGGGGCCGTGCCAGTCTACGGCCTTCAGGTCGCGGTCCTGGGATTCCTCCCGGAGCCGGGCCTCGATGTAGGTACGTATCTGGGAGAGGAAGGCATCCGCCTGCTCGGCCCCGATCCGTTGCGCCAGCCGGTCGTAGGACACTCGGCAGAACTGCTCGTAGAGCAGGTACGCGAAATACCGGTTGATTAGCTCTGGCAGGTTCGCTTCCCCGAGCGCCTCGGACAGCACCGCCTCGGCCTCATCCCGGCCAAGCCCTTCCATCAGCTCCTGGAGCAGCCGGGACGCTGCGGCGCGCGCGTCTGCGTCGTCGATCGTCGTGGCCGATCCGCTAAGGTAGTCCGTCAGGAACGCGGCGATCTCTGTAGTGCCCTTGTCTTCGGGGCGCTCGAGGCCCGCGTCGCGAAGGGCTTGGTGGAATCCGACCTGTCCGATGCGTTGCGCGAAGTCACCCATTGACTGGGCGACGTGCTGCCCCGCCCGGCGGCCCCCGATGGCGCCTCCGCCGTGAGCCATGGACCGCGGCCCACCGTTTGCCCCGATGAACTCCCCGAGAACGCGGTTGATCCGCTCCGGCGAGAAGTCGCCGCGCCGGGCGACGTTGGTGATGACGGTCTTTGCCTTCTGCCACTGAGGAGTGGTCGGGGCATCGTATCCCTTCGACGTACCCATTTACGTACCGCCTTTCGCCCGGCTCGCCTTGGGCTTCATGGCGGTTCCGGCGATGGTGTCGCTCTTCGCAAGTTGACCCAGGTAGGCGTTGAAGATTGTGGCCGACGGTTTGGTCTTGGCCAGCGTTCTGAGATCCAGCCCGACGTTGGCCGGAATCGAGTCGTTCGGGCACTCCTTCAGGGCGGCGAGGAGTGCTTCGGCGGCGCCTGGCGTTTCGGCCTCTATGAGGAGGCGGAAGCCGGAGAACACGCCAGCGTCCCGGGGCTTCGCCACGAGGGTGTTGCCCAGCGTCCGCAGGAACTGCTTGCGCTCACCCTCCTCCATCTGCGTCGCGAGTTGGACCGCAGTCTTCTGACGGCTCGGGCTATCGACCACGATGTCCAGGAGCGCCCGTCTGACAACTTGGGGCATCAGGTCCGCCCCCGCAAAGGTGTCGGCTAGTCGGTCCCTCGCTACCCAGAAGTAGTCACGCAGGTCGATCCCGGCGAGCTTTGGCTCCATCTGGAGCCACTTCATCGGAAAGCCCTCCGCCCAACTTGATCCCTTCTCGAACGTGCCGCCCTCGTATTCGGGGAGCCGTTTTGGAAAGCCTTCAGATGCATCCTGCCAGGATCTCAGTTCCTCGAACCTGTCCGGTTCCGTGTATTCCAGGACCTGAAGCTTCACCAGCACGTCGTCGCGGATATCCTCGAGTTCGGCGATGCCGGCAAGGCACTTCCGTATCACGAGAGCATTCAGGAACCGCTTCACCTGACGAGGGTTCCCTTTCAGGCCCTCCGTCACGAGCGCCGCGGAAGCGTTCACGAAGGCGAGGCTGGACGCGAGTCCGGCGGGCACGTCGGCCCCAAGCGCAGCCTGAACGTGCGAGTGCCCATACTTGGCGTAGCGCTCCCTTCCCTTCCGGTTGCGGGCGGCCTCATAGACCCGGCCACATGATTCGCTATCGAGGTCGCGGGCACAGAACAGGAGGGTCATGTACGACTCAACCTCGGCCGGCGACAGGCGGGGCAGGTTGTACGGCACCTGGATGAGTTTCTCAAGGTAGTCCTGCACGATGCGCTCCGCGGTTCGCTGCCCATCGGCGCCCGGAAAATCCTGCTGGGGGTATCTTATGCTGATCGCGTGCCTCACTATCCTCGGATCGGCACCAATCACGAAGGCCGTGCGCTCAACATTCACGAACAGCTTGATCGCCTCGAGGTTATCCAGAATCCTTTCGGGCGAGCACCGGTCCAGGTCGTCGATCAGCACGACCAGGCTGTCGATGTCGCAGTCCTTCAGAAGAGCCTGGAATTCGTCGCGGAACGCCCGCACGCTCGTCGGTCCAGGATCGTCGGGCGCCTGCCGGAGCAGTCCTTCCCAGCGGCCCTCGTCGCTTGCTTCCGCCGCTCCGTCTGCCGCGGGTTTTCCAGCGTCGTCTTCACCCTTGCCCAGAAGGCCGGTGAGGACCTTGGCAGCGTGCGGGACGATGCTGGTGCCGCCGCTGGCATACGCCGCCAGCAGGGGCAATCCCACGTCCTTGACCCCGAGCCGGATAAGGCGCATCCAGTTTACCGACTTCAAAAGGCGGACCGCCCGGTCTCGCACCTTCGGCCCGAGACGCTTGTGGTCGCCCAGGCCAATGAGGATCGTGCTGAGCAGGGCTGCCTTGGCGTCGTCGTAGCCTTCGAACGTCCAGCCGTTGAAGTATAGGACCGCCACCTTCTCCAGGCGGGCTCGCTGCTCTCCCTCCGGCTGGTTCTCGGGGTCGAGATCCCGCTGGAGCATCCGCATGATCGAGCTCTTGCCACTGCCCCAGTCCCCGAAGAGACCTATTGTGACGGGGAGCATTGATGCGTCGGTTACGAGCGAGCGCAACAAGTCGGCGTGGACTTGGAACCCGAGCAGATCGTTATCGGTTTCGTTATCGGACCACATGGCAGGGATCTCCATCTATCGTCACGGAGGCAAACTAACGTTCGTTACTAGGTCATGATAGCAGAAGAGCAGGAAACGGAGAAAGCGGCCTGCGCAGCCTGTTTCCGTTTCCTGCCTGCTCAGTCTGGTGGCCCGGGGGGAACAACCATGGGCCACTCTTGGGCGCGGACCACGCGCGGCGTAAAGGCTGCGTTACCGACACCATCACGAGCGGCCAAGGAGGCGGTAGAGCCGACTCCGCACGGTTTGCCAAATCGTTTCCCGCGCCCTTTCCTGGACTGGTGACCCGTCACGCCCAAGGGCGCCGCCCGCGGCCCCCTCCGTTCCGGCGAAGCAGCGCTCCTTCTCCAGCCTCTCTCGCAACCTTCCGGCAGCCACCTCGCCTGGGGACCATGGCCGGGCCCACGTTACCGTATTGCGCCGGATCCAGTAGTGGGACCGACAGCTGAACCCCCAGTTTCCGATGGAGGGGCTGAGCGATACCGTCGCCCCGTCGAACGTCAGCGCCCAGTCGGTCGGGGACAGCGGGGTGACGACCTCGTTCCCGCAGCCGCAGCAGCACTTGTGGACCGCCGTGGCATAGGGGATGGAGACATAGACGGTCCCCTGCTCGAGGTCGTCGGGAACGAACTCCACGAACTCGTGGCGGAGCGCCGTGTCCCGGCTCATTCCTTGTCCTCGTTGATGATGACGTTGCCGGCAACGGCGTAGACGCTGTTGAGCTCCCTCTCCTGGTCCAGGTAGAAGCCGCACAGCTTCTTCCACTTGATGACGGCGAGGGCAGCGTTCAGGGCGTTCAGATCGGCGATCTGGATGTTCTTCGCGTATTCGTTGGGGCCACCGTCCGTGAACGGTATCCTGTTCCGGGCGCGAACGTGGTCCCTCCGGTCCGCGGTGCTCGTCGTGACGCGCAGGATCCCGGATACGGCCCCATCCTCTTCGCCGAGTCCCATCCCGACGTCGACGAAGGAAGTCCCCAGCGCTTCCAGCTTCTCGACGATCGGCCTCTTCGCCGGTCCACCGTCGAGACACAGGAACACGAAGTCCATCCCTGAGAGCTCATCGACGTTGGACGCCTCGACGAACACGCCGTGAGGAACGATGTGCCTGTGCATTCGCGTATAGAGCTGAAAGAAGTGGTCCACCTTCCGGGGCCTGGCCTTCAGTTCGGCGACCGACGGCGCACCGGGCGATCGGAAGGCGTTGTGCTGAGAGAAGACGTCTCCGTCGAAGAGGTGGATTTCCCGGACCGGCGTCTTGGCGACGAGGTCCAGGACGTAGGACCCCGTTCCTCCCAGGCCGACTATGGCGATACGCCCCCGGAGCCGGGCGGAGGCCGCCGTGATGCCGGCCCGGCTCGACGCCGTGTCGATGTATGCAAACGGCGAATCCTCATCCTCAGGCTCGACCACGGGGAACGTCCTGGCGGTGGCCGTCGGATCGATGGAGTGGGCCGGGCTGCAGATGATCGCGACGTAGGCCGCCATCATCTCGTGGTAGTCCGGGTAGCCCGCAGGCGGCTTGCTTGAGAACGAGTGGTTGAGCATGAGGACCTCGTCTACCGGCCTCGGACTGCTCCCGTGCTTGATCTGGCCGATCTCGTTCCCGTCGCGGTCGCAGGGATGGTCTCCGGCGAAGTAGGCGACGTGGGTGCTCGGGGCCGTCGCGACGTCGCCTGAGAGGGTCAGTTCGGCGGCCAGTATGCCCCGTCTGATCTTCCGGTCGGCACCGACGTAGGGAACGTCCTTGAGCAGCAGGTACCCGGACCGGACCTCGATGTCATAGCCCTCGTCGCGCAGCCGCTGCAGGTCGGCGCTATGACTTATTAGTCGCTCTGACATCGAAGATCATTCCGTCCTTCACCCTGACCGATTCGCCGTCAACCAGGGTTCCCTCGGGCTTCTGGCCCTGCCCGTTCCGGTAGGTGACGGTGAATATGACGTTATCGCCCGTCGGAGGCGGGTCGAAGGCCAGAGCGACGACCTGCGCGAACGAGATATCCTTGCCGGCCACGACCTTTCGCCGGCCGTTCACGACGATGGCGGTTTCCTTCTCGTGCACCCGTTCGGCGGTCACGTTTTGCTGTGTGTCTTCCATCTGAATCCTCCTATGCTCGTTAGGCTGGCGCTTGGCGCCGGCGGCATCCGGCCCTGGCCGGTCAGAACCGGGGGAGGGCCAGCAGGTTGTCGGTCCACGCGCCGTCCGCGTGGGTCCGCAGGTACGGCGGGTGGGCCTCGACGATCCCCACTTCCACCGTGCGGCTGCCGTCCGACACGGTGGCGCGGCTGCCGGGCTTACGAAGCCACGCGACCATTTCCTCGCGCGTGTTCTGGCCAGCGCTCCCGTCCTCCGGATTGAGCCAACGGACGGCGGCGATGTGCTCGTGCTGCGAGCCGCCGGCAAAATGGATCTGCGTGACCTGTACCATTCCCGTCCTCCTGTTTCTGTTGTAATTGCGTCCTCTTTGAGTATAATGGAGGTATGGACGCCTGTCAACACATTAAGGAAAATATTGTCCCGTTACGGGATACGCCGCCCGGAGGGACCCCGGCATGAGCCTGCTGGAGTACGTCGCGCAGAGGATCCGCGCCCTGAGAACGGCCAGGGGACTGTCGCAGGAAGCCCTGGCGAAGAGCCTGGCGGTCGCGACCAACACCGTCTCGCGGTGGGAGACCGGAGCCTACAGGCCGTCGATCGAGGACCTGGACAAGCTGGCCCGCTTCTTCCGGGTCTCCGTGCTCGAGTTCTTCCCGCAGGAGGACCAACCGGCCAACGCCCCGGTGGCCGCCCTGCTGCGGGCGGCGAAGGACCTTCCCGAGCAAGACATCCTGGAGCTCCGCCGATTCGCTGAATTCCGCCAGGCCCAGGCGCTGCTTCGCGACGGCTCAAAGAAGCGGCCTGGCCGCAAGAGGAAGGAGGCCTGATGACCCGTTCCCAGTACTACGACCGCCTGCGGGCCCTGGCCCGCGAGGTGAGGCTTGAGCACAGCCTCACAAGCCCGCGCGTCACCCTGTCCGACATGCGGCGGATCTACAAGGCGTACGGGATACGGATCGTCTACTGGCGGCACCGGATGCGGAAGCTGCGCGGCGCCTACTTCCGGGACGAGACGGGGGCGCACGTGATGGTAGACGCCACCCTGCCGGACGAGCAGCGGATCTTCACCCTGGCCCACGAACTCAAGCACCACCTGGCGGGCGACGACCCGGCGGAGCGGTCGGATGACGCCGCCGTGAGCGACCCCGCCGAGATCGGCGCGGAGGTCTTCGCCGCCGAGCTCATATTCCCCGACCAGGACTTCGCCGCCGCCCTCGGACAGGCGGGAGTCGTCTTGGGTGTATGCCCGGCGGAGGCCATCGTCCGCCTCAAGCACGACAGCAGGACCACGCTGAGCTATGCCGCGCTCGCCAAGAAGGCTGTCTTCCTGGGATTCGCCCCGAGGGGCGCCTTCGAGAAGGTGTTCTGGAAGAAACTCGAGGAGAACGTCTATGGAGAGCCGCTGTACAAGCGGATTAACCGCCGCCGGCAGCAACGCGGGAGCGGCTGACCGCCTCCAACCGGCCGCTAAGCAGCCAGGCTAATGCGCGGCCTGCCCAGTCGCCGGGCGGTCCGCGGCACGCCTGTTGCGGTCTCCAGACGAATAAGGGGGCGGGCTGGAGCCGCCCCCTTCGGGGTTTTGTCGGAACGGTTCCGGCGCTCGGTTCGGCGCCGGCCCGTTCAGGGAAGTTCAGACTCCGCCCCCGCCGCCACCAGGCGTGCCGTTACGCGCAGCACCTCGGCGTCCGCCTGGACGGCGCTGCGCTCACGCTTGAGTCCCGAGAGTTCGGAGAGCAACCGCTGGCATTCGCTGTCCTCGGCGGTTTCCTGTTCGATGAGGGCCTTGCGGGCCATGTCGTTGGTGGCGAGAGGCTTGTTATCCGCCCCTCGCCGGTCGACCACGTCCGCGGCGATGTAGGCGCTGCGGACGGCATACTCGCGTTCGAGACCGAGGATTCTAGTATCGAGCCGACCGGTCTCAGTGAGCGCCCTGTGGAGCGCAATGGGTACCGATTTCACCGCCGCCGCGAGAGGCAGTGCCTCCAGCACGGCGGCAACCGGCGTCATGTCCTTCGTAGTCGCCATTTGACTTCTCCTTGCGGCAGCGGCGTTACGCCGTCACCGACTGCTGCTGGTGCTTCGGGCACAAGGGGCGCCCGAACTTGTTCACGCTCACGTCACGCTGACCTTTGGTCAAGGGCCGTCCGCACTCCTCGCAGGCAAGGGCGCCAGTCGGTTCGGCGCGGTTAGGACGATAACCATTACCATTGCCGTTTCCGCGCGGGGCGTCGACAATTCGTTCCCCTTCGCCAAATTCAGGTGCGAACTGGGTTCCGTATCCGAGCACGCCGAGCGCCCGGCCGATGGCACCGGTCGAGGCCTTCTCCACGAAGTCGGCGAAGTTGGCAGCGCTTTCCATCTTGACGCCGGCGGCCAGAAGCCGTCCTTCGTGGTCGGTAACCGTGGCGGAGAAGACCGCGACACCGCGCTGCAGGTCGAGTTCGACGACCTGGGTATCGATGCCGAAGTCGGGGTGTTCCTCTCGGAACCACACCAGGCGGAACGCGACCGGAAGGTACTCCCGGCCGCCCTGAACCCTGATGATGTGTTTCCTCACGTCAAATGCCATTCTGTCAGTCCTCCATTTCCTCACACTCGCGGAACCGCGGGCAGCCGCACCCTGGCAGGTTGCACACTGCCGCCGTTCCGTCCCGGTTTCCCGCGTGCTCCTCGTCTGCGTGTCCGCACAGGCAGGTGCGGGGCAGTGCCGCTGGCAGTCGGGTTCGTTGCCGCCGGATGTCCGGCGTCGTAAATGGTGTTGTACTCGCCATATGGGATCCGCTTTCGATGGACAATGCGGAAGTAGCGCTGGCCGGCGTTGCCGTGGATTTCGCCGATGGTATCGAGCACGGAGGCCAAGCCTTGGGCTTCGACGCAGGCCAGGATGATGTCGTACAGTTGCAGGGGGTAGTCGGCCAGGTGCTCGCGCACCACGGCGACAATGCGTTCCATCTCGGTCCCTCCAATCGGCGTGAGCCGTGCGCACTAAGCCGCAACGATCTCACGAATATCGGAAGGTGTGAGGGTTAGGATCCGACCGCCGACCGCTTCCAGTTCGGTGGCCCGGTCATAATTGCTGAGGGTCGCGGCCGTGGCGGTTACGGCATTGCTGAGGCCCCACATGCTGAGGTCCGCCCCCTCGATGAGATTATTGAGGACGGCATCCTTCTCGTGCTGGATGAGGCCGAATCGCCGCGACGTTGCCTCGACGCATTTCTCGACGCTGCCGATGATTTTGATCTCGGTCGATTCCTGCATCCGCGCCGTAAACTCGCGGAAGCGCGTTTCGTCCAGGACGTCCGCAATGTGGTCCCTGAGCTTCAGGAGCCGAGCCCTGGCGTCGGCGATGCGGGTGTCAGAGCGGTAGATGCCGCCGTCGTCGTCGGACTGGAGGGTGCGGCCGAGGTGGCGCTGCCGATAGGCGTCCTCACGGATCAGGCCGTTCGTGCAGACCAGCACGCAGACGTACTGCTGCACCACGCACGAGCACCAGCCCGTTTCGCTGTTCATCAGGACGAAACCGGCCCGTACGACCTGCGGTTCCTTGAGGTAGCCGTGGCCTCCGGACGGCTGGACAACGGCCTCCAGCGTTGGGCTAATCACCTTCATGTACAGCCGGCGTTCGGTGACTTCGCAGGAGACGACAGTGTCGGGCGATAGTCCGGATTCCGTGAGGATCTTGGCTGCGACCGTGAACACGTCGATGTTGTCGATGTCGGGGTTGAAGCTATCGGAGAGGAAGGCTCGGGCCTTCCCGTCCAGCGTGCGAACGAGGCGTCGATCGGTCCCCTTGTTCGACATCAGGGTGTTCACCAGCACGTCGAAGAGCGGAGTGTCCGGTTCTTTGTATCCGCCGCGCAAGTCGTCGTACCCATTCACGCCGTCGATCGGGATCCGCAGGGTCTCGGTCTGGGTGCGCAGCCGGTCGTAGAAGGTCTTGGGAATGCCGAGGTAGTCGGCGATCTGGCCGTGGGCGATCTCGGCCAACGGATAGTCGTGCCCGGCACCGTCGAGTACGAGGCGGCTGACGCCGTTGCTTCTGAGGCACATCGTCTCGGCGTCGGCCAGGTAGTCCTGTTTGGCGGTCGCCTGTCGTTCCAGTTCCGCCGCCAGTTCAGGCAGCGGGCGTCCTTGTTTCATTAACTGTCTCCTTGTCAAAGAGCAATGATTTGCGGCTCCTCTTGGGGCCGGGGCTCTTCTGGAAACAGCGTACGGCGTTCGGAACAGGCGTGCAACGACCGTTGCGCAACGGCATCAAGTTAGGTAGACACTTTGTTGACCTGCGCCGACCGGCTTCGCTCAGGCGGTCAGGTAGTCGAGTGCGAGTTGTCCCGCCTCTTCGAGGGTCAGGGATGCCCCGATCTGCCGTTCACGGTCGAGCACTTCCGCGCCGAGTTGGCTCGTGAGTTCGGCGATATGCTGACGCAACGGCTCGGCTGCAACAGGCCAGAGCACCAGCTTCAGCTTTTCCCGCGCCGACATGGTAGCCCCGAGAAGCTGCGCTGCCATACCAAACGAACGCTCTCTGGTCGCTAAGGCAGCGACATCATCCAGAGCGCTCGCGATATCGCCTTTGTGCTGGAGGCTGAGGTAGGCGGGGAGCGATTCCGTGAAGGCGCGGCGTGCATCCTCATATCGGCCTTGACGGAGCGCCAAAGCGCCAAGATAATGGCGCGCCCAAGCCCCTCGTTGGACGTCTCCGATCTCGGCGTTCATTGAGAGCGACTCCAGCAAGTACGCCGCGGCTTCGTCGTATGCGCCAAGGGCAGTAGAGACAAGACCCAGATTCGCGAGCGCCAACACCTGATGCCGAAATGCGTTTTCCGCGCGGTGAATTGCCAGGCTCTCCAACCACTTCGCCTGTGCGCCAGAAAAGTCTCCCACGGCATAGAGGACTAGCCCCCAATTGTCAAGGACGGGACCGTAAGGGCCCTTAAGCTTCCTTGTGGTCAGAATTGTTAGTGCCTCCTCGAGTCGTGGTATCGCCGCGGCAAAGTCGCCAATATCGATATCGTACATCGCCAAGTTGTTGAGCGTCTGAGCGACTAGGTCGCCCCGTCGGGGATGTTCTTTGACCTCCTCGCGGCGGACCTTCAAGGCGCGCAGAAGGAGGCGACGGGCCAAACCGAGACGCCCCTGATCTCGATGCAATAAGGCACTGACCTCCAGAACACCAGCGACGCCCAAGCGCGATTTAGCGCCAACGTAGACGCTGTAGCTTCGTCCATAGAGCCGGCGAGCCTGTGGAAGGTCGCCCAAGTGCTGGGCCATGTCGCCGGCACCAAAACAGGCCGTGCCGAGATCATACGAAGGTGAAGCGTTTCCTGCCACATCGAGGATACGAATCAGGTAGTCGTAGCCCTCCCGCAGACGGCCACGCTCCCGCCAGTATTGCCACATCAGTGATGCCGCATGGAGTACCTGCGCCACTGCGCCGACCGCCAGGCCAGCGTCAATGGCACCGATGAGGTTGTCGTACTCCGCGTCGTAATCACGAAACCGATCGCCGCCGAGAGGGATCTGAAGATGCGCGTCCGCCGCGAACGTCGCGAAGTACGCCGCAAACTTGGCCAGTGTGGCTTCACGTTCCGTACCGCTCAAGAGTGTCTGAGCGAATTCTTGAACGGGGACGAGCATTCGGTAACGCTTGCCTTCCGCGCGGCCGCTGACATCTAGCAGCGATGCGCCAGCAAGCTCGTCGAGCCAGTAGCTTACGTCGTCGGCGGCTATATCGTCGAATCCACAAACCTCTCGCGCAGCGTCGGCGGAACATCCGCCAACGAAGACGGCCAGCCGCCGAAAGAGAGCCGTGCCCTCCTTGGAGAGGAGGCGGTAACTCCAGTCGATGGTCTGCCTCAGGGTAGTGTGGCGCAAGTCCCTTGGCTTCTCAGCTGCCCGCACGCCTAGCCCCTGGCTTCGCCATTGAGCGACAACTTCGTCGACGCGTGGGCGCAGGTATAGCTGACCAGCCATTATCTCGATCGCCAAGGGAATACCTCCCGAATCCCGGCACAACTCTTCTACGAGAAGTGCGTTCTCCACCGTCACGCGGAACTCAACTGGAGCGGAGCCAGAATCAGGCTCGATGGCGACCATGCCGACACCTTCGCCCCTGTCACGACGCTGAATGGCACGCGTGGCCCGGTGCTCGAAGAGCTGGACGCTGAGGAATGTCCGGAAGGAATCCAGCATGCGATAGTCCCCAGGTTCCGGGACCGTAAGTGGGGAAACCGGCAGCGTCGCCCCGCGCACGGCGCGTGGAAGGGGGATGCGCGTCGTCAGAATGAGGCGAACTCCCTCACAGCCAAGAAGCGAGACGACGAGTAACGAACACTCAAGCGCAACGTGTTCAAGATTGTCCAGAACTAGGAGCAATGGTCGGTCGCCCAATGTAGCGCAAAGCGCGCCAATGGGATCAGTGTTTGCCTCACCGGGCTGATCCCGCATGCCTAGCGCGTTCTTAATGTGGCGGGCCAGGCGCGCCGGATCGGGTCGCTTCGTATCTTCGGCGGTGACAGTGATGAAATCGACCACCCGAGCCCCAGTTGGAAATGAAGGTGAGGAGTCGGGTTGAGCGTAGTTTTCCTGTACGCGGTGAGCGGCGCTGAGCGCTAGTTGGGTCTTGCCGACGCCAGGCGGTCCGGTGATTGTCACCATTCGATCGTTGGCGAGGCGCCAGGCCGCTTCGCGAATCGTCGTGTCACGCCCGACCAGATCCCGCTCTCGCTCTCGGATCGGGTGTGTGCCATCGGGTGCCGTCCAGAAGTCAGCTTCGGCTAACCGCACCTCTCGTCCCGATATCACCCTAGCGAGTGCGTCCGCGGCTTGGGAGCGACCGTGGCGCCTCGAAAACATGGCGTACGCCTCGGTGGCTCCCGTGTAATCGCCGATGTCGGACATGGCCTGCATCTGATGCAAGACAATCACTTCACTGAGTGCGGGATGGAGCCCGTCGGCCCTAGATAGGAAGGTCAAGGCTTCTGCGAAGCGAAGCCGACGGCACGCCCGTATACACGTTTCCAGCACGTCTTGCCTCGCCGCGGCTAGCCATTGCCATCGGTCATCTGACAACAGCGGTTGGTACCGGGCCAGAACCTGCCGGAGACGAAGATTCGTGGATTCGCTCCACACACCTTCCATACACGCCATCAAGTCCGCCCTGAACTCCCACAAGTCCACGGTCACCACTTCCGGATTGAGGACCAGTCCATACGGACCGCTGTCGCGCAGCGCTTGTTCACCGAGTAGCGCGCGCAATCGAGTGAGCTGAGCAGACAGGGCGTTGAACGGGTGCTTGTCCTCCCGGCGAGTCACGAGCGCGACGAGACGAGTTCTTTCAGTAGGTTTGTCGCCGGCGAAGGCTAAGACTGCCAGCAATTGCCAAGGCATGCGACGGTCGAAGGCCAGCTCTTTCCCGCCAACTAGTACGCTTGCATGCTTCCCGAATAGATTGACGCGAATTCTGTTCATTTTGCCTCAGGTATCACGCCTGTTCGTCACCGGTGTCAGCCCCGTGGACTCAGGTGTCAGGTCCGAGGCGCGAGTAGTTGCCGTCGCCTGACGCGAGGTCGCAATCTGTCACAACAGCCGAATACTGCGATGCCACCGCACCTTGACAACCGCATAACACCTGGCTTTCACCGCCGACCTTGGTCGAGTGACCCAAACCGGGTCACTCGACCAAGGTCGGCTGATTGAAGTGTACTTCGCAGACATCGAACTTGGCGACAAGTGTCGATGCACTGCGGGAAATGGAGTTGTCCGTGAAAGATGGTTTGGATCTGCGCCTTACCGAGGCGCGAGAGGCCGCGAACCTGACAAGGCCAATTGCGTCCCGTCGACTCCGCGTCAGCGAAGGTTATCTAGCCTTAGTCGAACACGGCGGAATCCCGTCCTACCGCCTCGCGCAGCGAATGGCAAGACTATACGGTTGTTCACTTGATTCGATCCTGAGGGCAACGGGGTGCCCTGGGAAACGCACAGCTTCGCGCCGCGGCCGCCGGCACGAAGCCACATCAATTCAGTCCCGCGGTCCGCCTAAGCGGTCTCGACTAAGGCCCTTCCGCCGTTAATGGAGTTGGACTCTGAACGGAACGCGACGGCGGGGTTACCGAGCGGAAACGTCCGCTCTAATGAATCGACCATTGCCGCCTGGGCGGAGGGCCAAGCCCTCTCTCGGACGGCGGAAGGAGGGATTGAAATGGTCGAGTACTACGATCTCTGGATGCGGTGCCCGGCCTGCATAGCAGATGGACGGACGGGCGGAGAGCCTGGCCAATGGTACCACAGTCACTGCGGAGGCAAACTGCAGGCTGGAGACAACGCGTGCTATCGATGCAGCGATTGCGGCACCGAGGTGCACGTAAGAGATTGGCGCTATGCCTGCACGGCACACGAGTCCGATTACCGCCCGACCACTTCCGCTCATCTGGCAAATGCCGTTTCGACGGCTGGCCAGATCACGAGTCGAGCAGGCCGGCAATGGTTGCTCCGTTTCCTCGACTGTCTGGGGGACTGGTGATGACCACACGGCATTATCGGACCCTCCGTCTCTGCGCGGTACATCGGGAGCCTCGGCACCGTGGCCTGCACATCGCCGTACTGTCTGCCGTGGATGCAGACGCCCTCGGTATCGTACAGGCAGAAACACTATCCCCTATCTACCTGCAACTGCACAATCCGGCGAACGATGGTGTCGCGTTCGGCCGGGCACACATTGATGCTGAAGTGCCGCAGGGGCACGTCGGCCTGCAGGCCTATCTGTTGGCAAATGCCCGCGCCGAGAACGGCTCAGAACTGGAAGCCTCGGTTGTTGACATTGGGTCCGTTCCAATCGCCGCAGATATCCAGCTCCGCGAATGCGGGCAAAAGACGACGGCGTTCACTACAGACATCGATGCCATTCGCCAACGTCTCATCGACACGGAGCTTCCGTTACGCGTCGGACACCGGTTCGCCTTTCCGCTACGAGCCGGCGAGTCGACCTTCGAGGTCCTATCGGGAGGCAGGGGCGCCAACGCGGTACGCTGTGGCGTTACGACGCACGTCGAATTGATCGACGCGGTACTGCTTGACGGCTTGCCACAGTTTAGGAAACGGGCATTCACCGGAATTGGAGGGCTTCACGCGGCGAGCCAACGCCTCGTGGAAATCGTCCTCTTGCCGGCCCGACACCCGGAGGTGTTCTCTGCGTTGGGGATCGACACGCCGAAGGGGGTCCTGCTGTACGGTGCTCCCGGCACTGGCAAGACGCTGCTGGGCAGGGCGGTAGCGGACCGCATCGGTGCCAGCTTCTACGCGATCAATGGTCCGGAGATCATGTCGAAGTTCTACGGCCAGAGCGAGCAGCACCTCCGGGACGTGTTCGCCAAGGCGGTCAACGCCGCTCCGGCCGTGGTATTCATCGACGAATTGGACAGCATCGCCCCGTCCCGTGACCGCGTATCCGGTGACCTGGAGGTGAGGATCGTCAGCCAGCTTCTGACGCTCCTTGACGGGCTCGACGGGAGAGGCCAGGTGGTAGTAATCGGGGCGACGAACCGCCTGGATGCCATTGATCCCGCCCTGCGCCGGCCGGGCCGCTTCGACTGCGAGATCGAGATCCCTCCGCCGGAATCTGACGACCGAACCGACATCCTGCGCATTCACACTTCCACGATGGCAATGGCAGCGGACGTAGACTTGGCAGACATAGCCCGCCGCACCGCGGGTTACGTCGGCGCCGACCTGGCGATGGTATGCAAGGAGGCCGCGCTTTCTGCCGTTGCGCACGCGTTCACGTTCACCAGCAACGGCGACATCACGCCCACTGGTGAACCGCTCGTCGTTCGCGCCGCCGATTTCGACGCGGGACTGCGCCGCGTGCAGCCGTCGGCCTTCCGCGGCCTGAGTGTCCCCGATATTACACTTTCCTGGGACGACCTGGTGGGGGTGGACGGTTGCAAGCGCGATCTATCCGAACAGGCTGAGTGGGCATTCACCCGTCGGGAGGACCTCCGGCGGCTGGGTATATCGGGTGATCGCGGCATCCTCCTCATCGGTCCGCGGTCCAGCGGAAGAACCACACTTGGGATTGCGCTAGCCCGCCACATGGGATTGAACGTGGTATACGTGCGGGCTATCGACATCCTGAATGGCGGTCCGGGAACGATTGAGGAGGCGGTGGGTCGCGCTTTCAGCAAGGCGCGTCAGACGCAGCCGGCCTTGGTGATGATCGACGATCTTGACCAACTGGTCGGCATTAGCGGCGCGGCCATCGGCATGGCGCATCGCGCGATGGCCCAGGTTCGCTACGAAGTGGGGCAATTGCGGGTGTCGGGTGAGGTCCTCACACTCGTCACGTCCACAGACGACGTTGCTGAGTCGGCAGCGCTCGATCGCTGCGGTTTGGGCACGACAGTCTGTATTCCACTTCCCGCGACGGTGGATTTGGAGCTGATCCTGCGAAACCGGCTTGCCGGCTTGGTGGACGACGGGTTCGACTTCGAAGGCATCGCGCGGGAGCTTGACGGGTGCACGGTGGGCGAAGTTCTGCAAATCTGCGATAGCGCCGCGCGTGCTGCCATGCGCGAACCGACCAACACGCCGCTCATTCACCCGTCTCATATCGCTGCCGCCATCGGCGGCCATTATACGAGGCGACCTCCCGAAGTCGGGAGAGCATAGAAAGGAGATGGAAGTGCCCACAAGACCAAATGAAACCCCTGATGAGGGCTCGCATCCCGGGCCACTGCGGCTAGAAATGGCGCCGCCGAAGCAGGTCAACCTTCAGTTCATGGATGACACCTGGGAGCGGCTCCTCAACTCACTGGAACGACTTGAGCACGTCACGGAAGGATCTACCCTCAAGAGCGCCGGACGCCTGGACCGTCACTCTGACAAGGACGCCATCACAGAAACTGAGACCGAGATCCGATCCGAGGTGCATCTTCAGATCAAGTGCCTGGAGAAGATCACCCAGCCCTTGCGGGAGGACGCGGGGTGGATTCGCCTTGACTTCCTTTCGTGGTTCGGGGGGCGCGAGCCCCGGAAGGCTGGCGCCGTCGACGAGTATGCGCTGCCCGTCCTGATGTGCGTCCGAGGAGAAGCCTATTCGCTGCCTGAGTTGCCCGACCTGGGACCACTAACCGAGGCGGAGATGATGCGTACTATGGAAGGCGTCGGAGCGGGACTGCACCACTCCGATGCGGTGGAGGAGCGTTTTGTCGATGACCCGGCACTTACGGCGACGCGTCATCTGCATGCCCGTGGCACGGTGGCGTTCGGCAGGGCACGGCTTGCGCGCCTATGTGGTCAGATCGAACCGGACCTGCTGGCGTGGATCAACGATGACGCTGCAGATGCCACGCCAGACCGAACTGACATAGATGCCAAATGAAGAAGGAGGCAAAACATGGCGACTACGTACGAAGCGGAGAGAAAGCGAGATGGTGACCGACAACCGTCCGAAGACTCCGTCGTCTGGTTCGACTTGGTGATGCGGTGTCCGGCCTGCCTGTCCGAAGGCAAAGAACCCGGTCCCGCGAGCCAATGGTATCACGCGGTTGACGGCGGCGTGGCACAGGTAGGGGATAACGCGGAATACCAGTGCAAAAGCTGCTCACACCATAGCCACGCGAAGAACTGGAGGTATGCCTGCCAGGAGCACCAGACCGACTTTCGGCCGACATCGTCGCAGCACTTGGCGAATGCTCTCTCGATTGGTGGACAGATGGCCAGCCAAGGCGGCCGCCACTGGATGCAGCGGTTCCTGGAGAATCTCGGTGAGTGGTGAGACGCTACGTCGCGGGCACCCAACGTCATGAATCCGCAGAGGTCGCGTGACCCTCACCACTAATCCTATGACTGCCGGACGGCGCGGTGGAAGGCCGCGCCGCCCGGTTCAAACGACCATGAAGTACCTGAAGACGTGGTATGCTTTGTTCCGCAGCGCGGAAACGTGGTGGCAGAGGACCATCCTGATCACCGCCCTTGCTCTAGTCCTCGTCCTCATGGCGTTCATCACAATCACGGCCGTGTCAATCGCGGTACGGTTTCTGACGTACTTTATGACGTGGCTCGTGCAGGCGGCGCCTGTGTTGGTGGTCCTCACCATATTGACCCATTTGATGGGAAAGCCTGGGAAAACGATTCGGCGAGGAGTCGTAGAGATCATCAACAACGTGATCATCGGGTTCTTCGCTGTGGTAGGCGTTCGACTCCCGGAGGACAAGGAAAGGAAACGGCACAGGCGCGCGGACGATGACGACGATGAACAGTGACCGAAACGTACGTGAGCGTAATCCCTCGTCGTCATCGGAGTTGTCGACTGCGTTACGGCGCCGATCTTTGCCCATCACTGCCGCCGAAGACGGATGTCAACTCCGGAATCGGCATCATGAATATCGTGAGGAAGACGACGAACAGCGTGACCATCATCGTCAAGTGTTTGACGGTGATGGTCACATTGTTTTGCACGTTAACGAAGCCGGTGATCATCGGCACGAACAGCGCGAAGTTGCGGTCGAATGTGATGATATCGTTCACGAAGTCGTCGCCAATTGATCGGCAGTGCAGTTAGGCAATAGCGCGTGAGATCGTGAGCCAAAACTGGACCTCCCGGGCCAAGGAAATGGTATTATGGATGTAGATTTGAGGCGTCCTGGAGTCGTCTACCAAACGGGCAGGGGAACACAGTGCAGGAAAGGGCTCCTCAGTTTCGGGATTTGTGGCAGTGGGATGTCCTGGTCTTGAGCGTTAATCATACGGATTGACGCTCAATAAGGGGACATTAATGGCATTGAGGAGGCCAAGGGTTCGAATCCCTTCAGGTCCACCATCCGCCCCGCGGCGTATACGCCGCGGGGCTTCTTTTTGCCTCTGTCACAACGAGCGAGGGAGGGTGGACTAGTCCACCCTCCCTCGAATCATCCGGCGATTTCCTCAGCCGGCTTAGTTCATGACTTCGAGGCCGCCGACCACCCGGGCGAGTTTCAGGACATCGAGGATGTCAACTTTGCCGTCGCCATTCAGATCACCCTTCAGTCCACCGGACGCCGCTGTGACCGTGATCGTGGCGGAAGCGGCTACCCCGCCCAGAGAGGCGGTGATGACGGCGGTTCCCGTATACGGCGGGTTTGCGGTGATGTGGACCGTGGAGCTTGACTGGCCTTCCGGTATGGTGATGCTCCCGGGCGCCCAGATCAGCCTGGTATCCGAAACCTGGATGGGGACGGTGAGGCCTCCAGCGGGGGCTGCGCGGGTGAGGGTAACCGTCATTGTGGATGCCGATCCCGTCGCGATGCTCGACGGGTTGAGGGTCACACCCTGTACATATGCCGTCACGTTCAGCAGGACGGTCACGCCGCTGGGCGTGTTCGCGAGGATCAGGTCCTGGCTCCCGTTGCCGTCAAAGTCGCCAACGGCGACGCCCAGGTGGGTTATTCCCCCGGCAAGGGTGGCCGGCGCGGCGAATGAGGTAGACCCTGCGTTGAGGAAAAGGCTGATGTCCTGAGTGCCGGTGTTGGCCGTGGCAACGTCCGGGCGGCCATCGCCATTGAAATCGCCTATGGCGAGGGCGATGGGGCTCTTGCCTCCAGAGTAGAGCACGGCCTTCTGGAAAGTGCCGTCGCCATTGCCCTTCAGGGTATTGACGCCGCTGGCTTGAGCCATGTTATCGCAGACCACGATGTCCATTTTGCCGTCGCCGTCGAGGTCGCGAGGCACCGCGCTGTAGGGCACATACCCTGCGGGAGTGTTGATGGCGGCCTGGAACGTGCCGTTACCGTTGCCCAGCAACACGCTGACATTTCGACCGTTCTTGTTGGCCGTGAGGATGTCGAGATTCGGCCCCGAGGTGAACTTGGCGAGGGCAACGGAATCAGGGCCGGCGCCCACGGGGTAGACGGTCGTTGCGGTGAAGACGCCCGCCCCGTTGTTCATCAGCACGCTTACGTTGCCGGTGCCGGTATTGGCTACCACTGCGTCCAGCTTGCCGTTGTTGTTGACGTCTCCGAGGGCGACCGCCGCGGGCGAAGGAGTTCCGCTTACGCCGGCGGGCAGGACACTATAGGAGGAGGGCGCCTGGAACGTGCCGTTGCCATTGTTAAGGAGAACGCTGATAGTCCCGCTCGCCATGTTGCTCACGACGATGTCCGGCTTTCCGTCACCGTTTACATCCCCGATGACTGCCCAGACTGGGGAGTTGCCCACGGCGTAGGTTGCAGGTGGGTTGAACGATCCGGTGCCATCGTGTTTGTTGAGCAATACGGTGACGGTTCCGCTGGTGTTGTTCACGATCACGGCGTCGGGCGCGCCGTCGTTATTCAAATCACCAACCGCGATATACTGCGGATTCTGACCGGTGGGGTAGTTGGCGAGGGGGCTGAACGTTATTTGCCCATGGGCGGGCGACACGACAAATGCAAGAGACAATGAGAGGAAACCAAACGCGATAACGTTCAGGAGCCATCTGGCCATGAGAAACACCCTTCTGCGAGTCCGATCACGACACCACTTAAATCGTGGGGCGCGATTCCAATCGGTCCGATTCCGGAAAATGTCGACGTCCGGCATTCCGCAGACTGTACTCCCAGTGATAAGCATTCAATCTCAGACTTATCACTGTGGTGACGGCACAGGCCGCGTATCGGTTACTGACGGGATCCCTCGAACGTGAGCATAACTAGGGTGATCGAAGGAATTCATTACGTGTGGTTGCCACCGGGCAATTCCGATTTCCGCTCACTGTTCGGTGTCCAGCCTACATCCAGAATTCCATGGTCGAGGTATCTTTATCATACCATCTCTTCATCGCTGACGCAACTATTTTCCGAGAAGAGGTTTAGCCCTGCTATGGAGGATGGTATAGGTAAGGTTCTGGATCAGGCCCAGATTGCTATAAGTCTGCAGGTGTATTCAGATTGGTTTCAGCCAGGGGTGAACCTATGAAGGGACCGATCCATCAGGAACGGTCCCTTCATTTTTATCGAGCCAACCGATTGGCAGGATCTTCGGGCCCGATCGGTTATTTGCGGCGGCGAGCCAGTCCCAAGAGGGGGAGGATGCCAACGCCCAGCAACGCAAAGGTGCCAGGCTCCGGAACAGCCGATACGTGCGCGCCAATGGCACCGAGGGCGCCACCGGGAGCTTCGGGCGCCGTGTAGGTGCCCAAGGCCACGTGGTACGTAACCGCGCCCAACGTGACGTTATAGAACAGAGGCCCTGTGTTCGTGTTGACGATGTTCGCTGTGCCTCCGGAGACCGTTCCGGACAGAGTGCCCTTGAACAGCAGGGAGGGAGCGTTCGCCGGAGTGAACTGGCCGCTTGCGACATCCGTGAGGTCCATCGTGATGACGTAAGGTACTACGAAGACGTCCGGTGTGCTGTCGCTCGCCGTGCTGGTAACGCGGAGGTTCGCAAGAACCACATCCGTCCCGTCACCGCCCGCGAATTTGTTCAGGTTGCCACCCGGCAGGAAGAAGAGCGTGGATGAGCCGCTGATCGCACTGCCTCCGGGGGGCGGATTGACGGTTTCGAAATGATCGAAATACTGGGCACGGGCGGCGCCGGCGAGACCGATTGCAACGCCGACGGCCACTAGACTGGTCAAGAATCTCTTCATAAGTTGATTCCTTTCTCGGCGGCGATTATCCGCCTTTTCCTGGTCATTGCGGCGGTTGCCGCGGAGAGACGATTTCAAGTGACGTGTGGACCTACTCACACATGGTCAAAGGTTGCACAAATTGTGCCAACCTGAGCGTCATCACCCCGCAGGTCTTCCGTCCCATTCCGCAGGCGCCGACGCTGTAAGGGAACGTCCCCAAAGTTGGAACGTTCCTAAGCCCAATCCCCTGAATCGCCCGGTTGTTACCGCCATTATATCCAAATCCGGCCCGGCTGCCCACTCGCTTGCGTGTCCCGAGGCGCGCTGCGCCCGTCGCCGCAGGCACGAATGCGCTGTTTCCACTTTTTAACACATGAATCATCGCCGGCGCTCCGAAATGACTTTCAACCGTGGGGATGAAGAGCGCGATCATCCGGCCAGCCGCTACGTATTCGGTCAGCGAGCCGCACAACGAAGTGTCACCTTGTCCGCCTGTTTCCCTTTTTTGTCAGTGACGTGATGGATTCAGACGGGTTCGGGAGCGGAGTTAAGGCCGAAGCGCGACCGGGCCCGTTCGAGGGCGCTTCCTTGCGGCGTGAAGAGCCGCGTGCTGAAATAGCGCTCAGACCGGTCGCACAATACCGTCACGACGACGCTTCCCGGGCCGAGGCGGTCCATCACATTGAGTGCGGCAAGAACGTTGGCGCCAGAGGAAGTCCCAACGGGCAGCCCGAACTCGTGCATCAGGCGCTGTGTCATAATCATCGCGTCCAGGCTGCTCACGCGTTCGGTGCTGTCGATGGCGTTGACGTCGATCAGCGGTGGTATGAAGCCGTCGCCGATTCCCTCGATCGAATGCATGCACGGCATCTCCCCGCTCAGCAGCGCCGCCTCGGTTGGCTCCATCGCGACGATCTCCACCTTCGGGTATGCCTTACGGAGAGCGCGGCCCACGCCCATCAGGGTGCCCCCGGTGCCGTATCCCGCGACGAAGGCGCTGATCGGCACCGGCACCTGGCGCAGGATTTCACGGCCCGTGAACACGTCGTGGTCTTCGACGTTTTCGGGATTCTCGAACTGGCGTGGAAGGAAGACGTGGGGATCCTCGGCCGCCATGGTGCGCGTTATCTCCACGCCCTTCCAGTATTCGATGCGGTCCGGGCGTTCAGAAAAGAGAATAACCTCGCCGCCGTAGGCCTCAATAATCTTCCGTCGCTCAACGCTGGCCTGCTCGGACATCACGATCTTCACAGGGATGCCGACCGCGGCGCCGACCATGCTCATCGCGATGCCGGTGTTGCCACTGCTGCACTCGACGATGACCGACCCTTCCTTCAATTCGCCCGTCTCGATCGCCCGGGTGATAATGAACCGCGCAATACGGTCCTTGATGCTGCCGCTCGGATTCAGAAACTCGCATTTGACGAGGATGCGGTGGCCGCGCTCGGGAAAATCGAGCGGAATCAGGGGCGTGTTGCCAATCAGGTCGAGTACAGACATTGTGCCGGGGGAATCCTTTCGCATTGATGCGCGCGAGCGCACCCTCATGGTAACGTTTCGGATCGAGTGCTGCCAATGATCGGCGCAACGACCCTCTGAGTGAGGCGCAGGGCACAATGGCGGACCCGGTCAGTTGGGGGCGACGTCGCGGGTCACCGGTGGGGAGACCAGTTGATTGCGGCGGCAGTCCTCGACAACGACCCTGGGTACCGAACGCATCGCCAGAATGACGAGAAGGGGTACGATCACGGCATCGTCCAAATGGCCGATCACGGGGATGAAGTCCGGGATAATATCGATGGGGCTGAGGAGATAGCCGATTGCCAAGGACAGAAGCGCGCGCGAATGCCACGGGGTACGCGGATCGCGCGCGATATCGCGGTAGAAGCTCAGTTCGCGCTTCAAGGAAGCCATCGCGGATTTGAGGCGGGATTTCATGGGGCAACCGATCGATTCAGAGGATCGAGTTCTCCAGGACCTTGGCCGTTTGCTCGACGCGGTATGCTTTGAGTTTGTCGCGGAGTTCGGGGTGCGAGATCGCCAGGATAGCCACGGCCATCAGTGCGGCATTCACGGCGCCCGGCCTGCCAAGCCCCATCGTGCCCACCGGAATCCCCGGAGGCATCTGCGCGATGCTGAGAAGCGAATCCAGACCTGCCAGCGCCTGCCCGGGCATCGGCACCCCCAGAACAGGCAAAGTGGTGTGAGCCGCCAGGACCCCGGGAAGCGCGGCCGCCATCCCGGCCCCGGCGATGATGACCTCGAAGCCTCGGCCTTCCGCTTCGCGCGCATACGATGCGCACTCATCCGGTGTGCGGTGGGCGGACATCACACGGCATTCGTGGGCGATCCCGAAGCCGTCCAATGTCTCGTGCGCGGCTCGCATCAATTCCCAATCGGATTTGCTTCCAACGATAACGGCGACAATCGGCTTTTCGGCGGCATGGCTATTGGACATTCTGAACTCCCTTTACACGGTTACGCACTATACTTTGTCACAGAACCCCTGTCAGTCAACTTTGAGACACGCCCTGACGTACCGTCTGTTATCCGGGAGAACGAATTGATCCGCACCCCATTCACTCGACCCATCGCCCGAACGGTCCTCCTCAGCGTGTGTCTCGCCGGAGGAGCCACGTCCGCAATGTCATCCAGTGAAATGAAGCCGCATTATCCGGTCGCCCGGAAGTCCGATCAGACGGATGTATATCCTGGCGCCAAGGTTTCCGACCCGTACCGGTGGCTCGAAGAGCCGGATTCCCCCGAAACGCGCGAGTGGATCGCCGCGGAGAACGATATCACGTCCGGTTACCTTCGCGGCATCCCCCAGCGGGATGCCTTCCGCAAGCGGGTCGAGGCTCTGTGGGACTACGAGAAGTACGGTGTCCCGTACCAGCGCGGCGGACGGTATTTTATTACCCGGAACGATGGCTTGCAGAATCAGGCCGTGTTGTACGTCATGGATGGTCTTCACGCCAAACCCCGGCTGCTGCTTGATCCAAACACCCTGTCCAAAGATGGAACGGTCGCCGTCGACTCCTACAGCGTGAGTGAGGACGGAAAACGCCTGGCGTACTCCCTTGCCGCCTCGGGGAGCGACTGGGTGGAGTGGAGGGTCCGGGATGTTGCGTCCGGCGAAGACCTTCCCGACCACCTCAAATGGAGCAAGTTCTCGGGCGCGGCGTGGGCGCACGATGGCTCCGGGTTCTACTACAATCGTTACGCGGAACCGGAAGCCGGCAAGCAGCTTGAGCAGGCCAACTACAACCAGATGGTGTATTTCCATCGGATCGGCGCAGGGCAGGCTGCCGACACCCTTGTCTACCAGCGGCCCGACCACAAGGAGTGGATGTTTGGCGCCGAGGTGACCGATGACGGGCGCTACCTTGTGTTGAGCGTTGCCAAGGACACCGGCGCGCGCAACGCGGTCTTCGTGAAGGACCTTCAGCGGCCGGACAACGGCTTCGCGGAAGTGCTGCCGGATTTCGACGCGCAGTATTCGCTGATCGGCAACGAGGGAACGCAATTCTGGTTTCAGACGAACGGCGGCGCTCCTCTTGGCAAGGTCATCGCCATCGATATCGCAAAGCCCGCCCGGGACCAATGGAGGACCTTGATCCCGGAGGTTCGGGAAACGCTGTCATCCGTGAGCCTGGTAAACCACACGTTTGTGGCTCAGTACCTGAAGGACGCCCATTCGGTTGTCCGGCGTTTCGGCGTTAACGGCCAGTACCTTGGCGAGATCGGGCTGCCCGGCCTTGGTTCCGCGGGAGGATTCGGGGGACGGCCCGAGGACAAGGAGACATTCTACTCGTACAGCAGCTTCACGGCGGCGCCGACGGTCTACCGCTACGATTTTGCTGCCGGGACTAGCGAGATCTACCGCGAGCCGACCGTCAAGTTCGTTCCGAGTGACTTCGTCGCGGAGCAGGTGTTCTATACCAGCAAGGATGGCACACGCGTGCCGATGTTCATCGCGTATAAAAAAGGTCTGAAGCGTGACGGCTCGGCGCCCACGATCCTGTACGGCTATGGTGGATTCAATGCGAGCATGACGCCGTTCTTCTCCGTAACGAACCTCGTCTGGATGGAGATGGGCGGCGTTTATGCGATGCCGGGCATCCGGGGTGGGGGAGAATACGGCGAAGAGTGGCACCTGGCGGGCACGAAATTGCTCAAACAGAACGTCTTTGACGACTTCATTGCGGCCGGCGAGTGGCTCATCGCGAACAAGTACAGCTCCACCCCCAAACTGGCCATCAGCGGCGGCAGCAACGGAGGCCTTTTGGTCGGCGCGTGCCTCGTTCAGCGCCCTGACCTGTTTGGCGCGGCGATGCCGGCGGTCGGCGTGATGGATATGCTGCGGTATCAGAAGTTCACCATCGGGTGGGCCTGGGCATCCGACTACGGCACGTCCGATGATCCGAAAGAGTTCAAGGCGCTGTATGCGTATTCGCCGCTGCACAACGTCAAACCGGGGGTGAGATACCCGGCGACGTTCATCACAACGGGAGACCACGACGACCGCGTGGTGCCGGCGCATAGTTTCAAATTCGCGGCGGCGCTTCAGGCCGCCCAAACGGGCGACGCGCCTGTCCTGATCCGGATCGACACCAAAGCGGGCCACGGCGGCGGAAAGCCGACCGCCAAGATCCTGGACGAAATCGCGGACAAGTATGCGTTCCTGATCAAGGAGTTGGGCATGGACGCCTCCGGGCTGAAGTGAGCCGCCGCGTCAAAAAGCCACGTGGAGGGAGATGTAAGGTTTCGCGCGGTTCTGACCGGGCCGTGCTCCAAAGCCTGCGTCCACGTAGCGGTTGACGGTTGCGGCCAGCCCCAGAAACGGGCCGAGGCCGTCCAGCCCGGCGTCAATATGCAGCAGGGCGATGTGGTCCGGTCGGCGGCCAATGGCGAGCGCCTGGTACTGTAGTGCCAGGGTCGGACGCGCGGAGAGACCCGCGACCCATCCCAGCGTGATAGTTGGTGGATGGACCCTGGGGATCGGCGCATCGGCCGGTCGCATGCCCCATTCTGAACGCAGGTAGGCTGTCGTCGTGCGAAAAACGCCCTGTACATCCAGCGCAAGGGCGAAGTGGTTCGTGTCGATCCACTGGATGGGTGGCTTGCCCAGTGCCAGCCACAGTTCTCGCGCCGCAGTAGGCGATACCAGGTCGTCCCTGGCAGCCTCGACCATCAGGACGTGTCGTGGCTGGTTATCAGGCGCAGTCGTGAGAGGGTCTACCGCCCGGAGCATCCTTTCGGCCTCGGTTGTACCGCTGGTGAATGGGTTCCGGCGGACGAGGGCGAACAGGATGCTCTTCTGTCTGAGGCGCTTCAAGTCGCCTGCCCCCAGCATCGCGACACCGGCCTTCAGCCTGGGATCCTGCCCCATCGCGGCGTGGGCCAGGATCGCGCCGAGGCTGACACCGACGACACCGATGCGCCGGGGATCAACCGTTGGCTGATCTGCAAGCCACGTGGCGACCGTGCTGATGTCCGAAGTCGCCTGACGGTACGCTTGCGTCGCGATCCTGACGTCATTGGCGATGAAACGGCGCCCCGCGGGTTCACGGGGGAGCCGGCGATCCATGTGGTACGGAAAGACAATCGCCGCAGCGCCAATACCGTTCCGCGCGAGGTGTTTGGCGAACTGGCGCCACAAGCGGAGGCTTCGCTCGCCGAGCGGATGCAGGATAATGACGGCGGGTGCAGGCGCTTGATCCGACCCAACCGCTGGATAGTATGAAACCGAGATAGAATCGTTGCGGGGGAAACCACTGGGGCTCGCACTGGGTATCCGCGCATCGATTGCGCCTGGCTGGGTTGGCGATGCAACGGCATGCGAAACGGCGAGCGCCAGAATTGCGAGAGTGCGACATCCCCAGTTTCCCAACCTCCTCATTTTCTCATATTCCCGTTTCCTTCGGAACGGGTTCCCATTTGTCGCAGCCGCCCGAGCCGCTGACCACCAGGTGAAGCTCCGCCAGCGGTGGCAGGAGGCACTTGGCGACGCTGTCTTTCAGGGCGGTCGTGCGCGTAATGCGCACATCCCAGTTGCGGCAACTGGCGCAGGTGCGCTGGCGCGCGGGAGCGTTCTCCCCGACCGGGTTGTGGCTCATCGGTGTCCTCCTCTTTCGCGTTCAAGATGGGCGTACGGCGGCTCCGTGAGGAGACGCTCGTCCTCAATGGGATACCCTACCGTGAAATGGTACATGCTCTGGAATTCGGTCGTTTCCAGGCCCAGCAGGCGGTGGAACGCATCGTCAAGATAGCAGCCGATGCCGGTCCCTCGAACACCCTGCGCTTCGGCCTCCAGGTACAGCGCCTGCCCGATGACACCCGCCTCCCAGAACAGCCTTCGGTACCACCAAGGTCCACCCTCGCGGATGACCGGGTCAAACTCGGCGACCATGCCGAGAGTGAAGAACCCGTGCGAAGCGATGTCCTGGGTACAGGAGACGAGGCGCATCGCCTCGCGGTAATCGCCGTCCTGAAGATGGTAGAGGGTGACGCCGGGCGCATCGTACTCGACGGACCAATCGAATGAAGCCGAGCAGGCGGATTTGAGGCGGTTCAGGGTTTGGTTACTGCGCATGACAGAGTACAAGCCGGGGGCTAAATCGTCTACGCGGTGCACTGCGATGACCGGGTGAACGAGTGGATCCCACGGCAGCGCATCGAACGGCGCGGCATCGCGCGTGGCGAGGCGGTCAACTATTGAGAAGAAGGAGTCGGCCTTCAGCGTGCGCCGAGGATCGAAGGCCTGGGCGCTTCGCCTCTTCCGGACGATATCAATCGCTCTCTCTCCGTACGCGGCAGGCAGGTCGACCCTGGGACGAGTGGAGGGCGAAACCTCGTGAGTCGCCGGCTTCACGGCGGCCTGGGCAGTTTCCTCAATCACCGGCCACGGGTGGTGCGTAACGCTTAGCCTGTTCGCCACTCCGGTCCAGGCGCCTGTGCTCGCCAAACGCGCGAGGGGTTCCGTGTCCGGGGTCGTCGTCGGCCGTGGCGAGACCAGTAGAAGCGCGTCCGGCGATTCGTCCTCGGCTTCAACGAAGTCCTGCGGACGGTCGAGCCCCAACAACCCGGCGATTTCACTGTCGGAGGCGCTAGGCAGTAAGGCCGCCTTCCAGCCAAGCGCGGCGGCGGCGAAGCGGACGGCGGCAATCGCGTGCCCGACGTCGTGCTGGCAGTAGCGGTAGGCGCGTTCGCCGTATTTCCAGGCCTCGCGCCAGTGGATGGAGGTCAATCCGATCACTACAGCGTCCCGTATCGACGGCTGGAACGCGCAGCGATGCTCCAGCGCGTGGATGGCCGGAGCGTAGTGGTGGACGCCGGCCTGGATGCCGGGCAGTTCCGCGCAGACGAGGTAGCCCTCCGTGGGGTGCAGATTGCCGCTGGACGGGTTATTGCGCAGAGCCCATCGCGTGCCGCCGGCAGACTTCCATGCGGAGAGGCCAAGTGACAATTCGAACAGGGCCCCGAGGGACTCGGCGTCGACGGGTCTAGGCGCGGCTGCATCGGCGGCATAAAGCGCCTCATAAGGCGTGGCGATCAGATCGGCGGAGAAGGGGAGCGGTGTGAGGGACGCCCCGTCGAAGCGGCGAAATGGGTCCGGCTGGGTCGCCCAGTCCAGGTAACCCAACGAGGCGGCGTATCGCCCGAAGGCGTGCTTGCTCCGTTCGTGGTAGGCGGACACACGGGCGGCGTCATCGTGCTGACTCTGCATGTTGAGGGTGCGGACGGGGTTGGTGTTCACTCCGTGAACGGGCCGTCCGGATCCCAATCGGGCATCGCCGACACGCCGCCGAACAGGATGTCGAGGTCGCCCTTGTTGATGAGGATTTCGCGCGGTTTGGCTCCGTCCAGCGATCCGACGATACCTTGTTCCTCCATGATGTCCACCAGCCTGGCGGCGCGGGTGTATCCCACCTTGAACTTGCGCTGGATCATGCTGGTGCTGGCGTGCCCGGTATTCACCACGAGGCGGACAGCCTGTTCGAAGAGTTCATCGTCGGAACCCCCTTCGGAAGACGCCATCGCGGCCGCATCCACGCTCATGACCTGCGCGGTATACTCGGGCGGTCCCTGGGCGCGCAGGTGCGACACCACGCGGTCGATCTCCTTCTCGCTGATAAACGGGCCCTGCATACGCGTCGGCTTCGGCGCGTCGATCGGCATATAAAGCAGGTCGCCGCGGCCGATGAGGCGCTCCGCGCCGTTCATGTTGAGGATGGTCCGACTGTCAACGTGGCTGGCGACGGCGAAGGCGATGCGGCTGCCGATGTTGGCCTTGATGGTGCCCGTGATGACGTCCACGCTGGGCCTCTGGGTGGCGATGACGAGGTGGATGCCGGTCGCGCGCGACAACTGGGCGAGGCGGCACACGTGCGCTTCGACCTCCGCTCCCTGCTGCATCATGAGGTCCGCCAGTTCGTCCACGATGATGACGATGAACGGCAATGGCTTCTCGCCTTCGGGGAGTTTTTCGTTGTAGCCGGTGATGTTCCGGCACGAAGCCTTGACGAACAAATCGTAGCGATGTTCCATCTCCTTGATGGCCCACCGCAGGATGCCGGCCGCCTGCTTCACATCCTGAACGACCGGGTGAAGCAGGTGCGGAATGTTGGCGTAAAGGCTCAACTCCACCCGCTTCGGATCGATGAAGATGAACTTCAATTCCTCCGGGGTGGCCCGGTACAGGAGGCTCGTAATGAGAACGTTGAGGCATACCGATTTGCCGCTATTCGTGCTTCCACCCACCAGGAGGTGCGGCATTTTAGCGAGGTCCGCGTATCGCGGGCGGCCGGCCACGTCCACGCCGAGAACGAAGGTGAGTTTGCTCGGAGATTCGAAGAACTCCCTCGTCTCCATGCATTCTCGCAGGCTTACGATCGCGGGCCTTCGCGACGGCACCTCGATTCCGATGGCGCACTTTCCCGGGATCGGCGCCTCCACGCGCACGTCGATGGCGGCAAGGGCCATCGCCAGGTTGTCCGCGAGGCTCACGATCTTGCTGACCTTGATGCCGGGGGCCAGTTGAATCTCGAACCGCGTGACGGTCGGACCGCGCGATATCTCGACAACCTTTGCTTCAATATTGAACTGCGCCAGCGTCGTTTCCAGCGTCTTGATCGTCTCCTGGGCCTCTGCCTCGTTGCGCGCCTGCGGCGGCGCCGGAGGGTTCAGCAGGTCTAGGGTTGGCAGGACGAAGACACCGGAACTCGCGGGTCCCTGCCCTTTCTCGGCGGAGAGGTCGTGAACGCGGACGGCGGGCTTCAGGCGGTCGGCGGAATCGTCGGCATCGGCATTTGCGGCAGGCTTGCGAATGCGGAGTGTGACGGCGCGCGGTGTGACGTACCCGCGCTGGGGCGGTTCCGGCTCTTCGGGTTCGGACAACGCCCGGAACGGTTCCTCGATGAAGGGCGGCTGAGCGCGTGTCGATGCCGCTCGGGCGACACTGCTCGCGCGCACGACGCCCTTGGTCACGGCGTCCGCGCTTCGGCGGGCTCGCCGGGCCGCGCCGCGGACGATCCGGTGCAAGGGCATGTCGACGATCAGCAGCACGGCCAGAATCGCAAGGGCCACCATGACGACCCAGGAACCGCCCATACCGGTCAGGCGAGCCATGCCAGCGGTGATGTATCCGCCGATGAGACCGCCCCCGTGGGTAAACAGGGCCGGCGTTCCCGGTTCAACGGTCATGCCGACTTTCAGCACATGTACGAGCCACAGAACCAGGAGATAGAGGATGGCGCCGCCGATCACGAGATCGAGCGGCGGCTTGTGTTCGCGATCGAGCACGTGCAACACGCCAAGGTAGGCCAGCAGGAGCGCGAAAAACCACGCCCCGGCGCCGAACAGGTAGCGCAGGCCGGTGACAATGGCCTCGCCCGCGGCGCCGCCCAGGGCAGGTTTCGCCAGGGAAATGGCGCAGAGCACCGCGACGGCCATCAGCGTGAGGCCGATGATATCCGCCTCGCGGCGGGACCTTCGGCGTCGCGCCGGACGGTTCGCCACCAAGGGTGCGGCTTTCCTGGTTGCAGCGGGCATTTGGTTCTTGCTTCTCCTGAGCGCGGTCGTTCGCCGCGGTCCTACGGGGCCGGTCGATATACAAACAGACGCAGAGAGGGCGGGAGCGTTCCCACCCTCTCTGTATTATGGGCATTTGCCGCCGGGGATTCAGGCCGGTCCGCGGGCGCCTAGAAGCGCCAGCGCAGAACGTCGTCTTTGTGACGGATAACCTGCCACGCTCCGTAGTAACCCGCTCCGGCGCCCCAGTAGACATCGCTAGGCCAATGATTGGCGCCCTCGATGCGTGCGATGCCCACGCAGGCCGCGAGTGCGTAGAACCCCAGCTTCGCTTTCGGATACTGATGCCCCAATATCACGGCGCTGGCCGTCGCGGCGGTCATATGCCCGGACGGAAAGGAATCATACTTTGTGCTGGGCCCGTGGTATTGGATGGCGTCGGGGGACTGATTGGGCCGCTCCTTCCCGGTCAACATTTTGATCGACTGGCTGAACACGGTAGCGTTCAACACGGAGGCAGCCCAGAGTTTGGCGGTATCGCGCTCACCGGTACGGCCCGCAAGATACATCACCCCCATGGCCGGGAGAAGCACCTTTCCATCGCCAAAATGGTTGAATGTCTTCGCGAACTTCGGCGTGGGTTCACCGGGTCCGGCCACGTTGAACCACTTTTCGGTCTTCCGGTCGTTTGCGAGCGCGATCATGCCCAACGCCACATACGGCAGGGCGCCTTTTTGCCGGAATACCCTTTCGCCGTTCCTGTTGAGCTCCTTGAAGGTCGTGATGGGGTGGCGGAGCGGGTACACAGGCATCGAGGAGTGAATGGCAGGCGGTGCGCCGGAAGGGGCCGAGGATGCCGTAGGCGAGGCATCCGCCGGCAGATACGAAAGGCCGTATCCGGTGGCCGAGGCGGCCGACGTGGAAAGCGCGCCCGCGAGTGATATGAGTGCGATCGATCGGTATGACATGGGTCTCCTGACTTGTGTTTGTGAATGAGCTAACGCTGGATAACTGCTGTGGCGACGCCCTGCGCGGCGAGGCGTTTCGACTCTGCCCGGGCGGCCGTTTCAGAACTGAATGTGCCGACGTTAAGATACCAGCCTTCCACATAGACGGGGAAGGAAGGCACTTTCCGCTCCTGGAGGGACGTCATCTTCACAACGGCGTCTTCACGGGTCAAAAATGGGCCGGTTGCGACGGACCAGGCGTCGTTGAGCCCGGCCTCCGCGCCGACCCGTACATTGTCCAAACCCAGGCGCGCGAGATAGGTTTCGGGCACACGCCATCGGATGCCGATGCGCTTGACGTCCGTGAGCCCGGCCCGGGGATGCCAGATGATGGTGCGCCAATCGCCGCGCACCTGTTCCTGCGGCCCCGCTGCCTCCACGCCGTCGGCGCCAACGACGTACATCCTGGCCGTCACGCCCGCGGTGTTCCCTTTGGCGAGGATGTCGGCGCGCAAGGTGTCCCCGAAGCGGCTCCAATCGACGCGAGGCAAATCCGCATACATGTCAATGGTGTGTGCGCCGGTTGGCCGGCCGGCGGGCTGAACGGACAGCCACCGGTTTCCGCGCGAGGCGGAGCCGCGAACGATTCTGACGCGCGGGAGTTCCCGCGGGCTGACGCTGACCTGCCACCCGCCATATCCGTGCTCGAAGCCCGCCACAACGGCGGGAACGAGGCGGCCGGCAGGCGGAAGGGGTCCGGTGGCTGGAGCCTTCCCTGCAAGCGGGGCAGCGTGACGGGCGCAGCCACAACCGAGGGTCGCGGCGGCGACGGCAATGAAGAGGGTGATCCGGAGGTCTATCCGCAAGTCTCGCACGATGCGCTACTCATCCCCGTGAACGATGCCGATCATCACGATCTCGAAAGGATGCAACTCCCGATCGAACAGTTCGGGCTTCGGCTCATCGGTCAGGACACCCAGCACATCGACCGGTCCGACCCACCCTCCGGCGACCTCGATGCGGATGTAGCCCTCCTTGCCGAGGGACTCGTGCGCGTGAACGCGGTAGCCCCCCGGGACCCTCTCGATCCGCGTTACCTGCACATTGTCCGGGTGCAGAATCTCAAACGGGAGGCCGGCGAGCGGCTCAGGCGCCTCGATGAGCGGCAGGTTGAACCGGTCCCCTTTGCGGCAGAGGTCCGGGCGGCCCGCCGGGCGATAGGGGACAACTGCGTACTCGAATAAGTGTGTGGCGCCCGCTTCGTAGCCCGTCTCCGAGGGGCCTTTGTACTCCATCGCGACGCAGCGGAGGAGAGACAGCGTCAATGCCTCACCGTCCCATCCATTTCCCGGAATTCCCCGATTGAGCAGCAACAGGCCGGCGTGGGCTCCGTTGAGCGCCACCCCATTTTGAGCGGCGTGCTCATTTGCATCCCGGCCCACGAGTCCATAGGGCACGTGATAGAGGGCTTCGGCGTGGCCCAGCGCGGGCCGGAAAACGGCACGCAGGCGCGCGAACTTGGCGGCTGGCTTGACGACCGTACGAAAATCGATGCGGGGCGAGCCTGCGTGGAGGGTGATGGTCTGCTCGAAGTCGACGCGCCACCGTTGAAGGCCCACGGAGCCAATGACGCGGACGCGTGCCCGGAGCGGGCCTTCCTCCAGGACTTCGACGTGCTTTCTGCCGCAATCGGAGAGCGATCCCCTGGAATCAACCCACGGTTTCGCCGGATCCCTGGCCAGCGGCAATGGGTCCACGTAAGGTGTGCGACCGACGTGGCCTCCATCGAGCGGCTGGCGTCCGACAACCCAGAAGTCGCCGTAATCGTGCTCCAGCGACAAGGTGTTGAACAGCGGGCGGTCTCCCGACAGCAAACGCATCTCCGCCGCTCGCCCCTTGAGGACAACCTGGGAGATGTTGCCCAGATCATCGAGCTCCACACGAATGTGGCTGTTCTCGATCGCGCGGTCTGTCGCCGACGCCCCGCCGCTTAAGGGCTCGGAAGATGCCGCGGATGTGATCGTCGTGGTGCCCATCGGGCCGACCGTCAGGCGGGCCACTGCTCCGCCATCGACGCGCTGAACCGGAACCGGCGTACCCGATTCGTCCTGAGCGCCGGGGGCCGACCAGTCTTTCAGGAATACGCACTCGGTTCGCGCTTCCGCCGACGGGTTGAAGACGGTGCGCCCGGCCCGGCGTGTTCCGGTGGGCAGGGCCTCCTGCAACGTGGCGATGATGCGGGCATAATCCGCAACGGCTTCGTCGTTGGCTGGGTCGATGATGGTACCGGAGATCGTGTCGTGGAACTGGTGACGCAGTGCGATCGCGAGGACGTCCTGCCATTCGCCTTGGGGGCGGCCTCCAGCGGCTTCAAAGCGGCGGAGGGTGTCCACCGCGGTCTCCACCTGCCGATTGGCGCGCTTCAGAGCGATGCGTGAGGAATAAGTGCCCTGGAAAGTCGGCGTGAAGTCCGACGGCATGACCGGCAGTTCACTCCAATGCGCGCGGAGCGCCTGGACGAATCGGGGCAGCGTGGAGAAGGCGATGTTTGTGCCTCGGCCGCGCATGCGAGCCAGTAGTTCGGCCGTTTGCGGTGTCGGCGCCGCGAAGTCGCCGCCTACCGGGACGAGGATCGGTTGTCCGGGCGGGAAGAGCGCGTCGAGGCGGTTCAAATAGTCTGTGAACCGGCGGTCGGAGTCGCTCTCCGCGGCCAGGGCCGGGGTAAAACGGTCGTAATGGAGCGGCATTCGGACACCCAGGGTCTCGCTGCCGTCCAGGCCGCGCCATCGGAAATGGTTCGGGTGGCCGGGGTCGGCGCCGCGTGAAAACACATAGGCGGTATAGCCGCATTTGTTCAGCCATTGCGGCAGCGTGGGAGGGTGGTTCCACGGATCGGGGATCCAGCAAACCGTCGGGCGGAGACCGAGCGCGTCTTCGCACCAGTGGAAGCCACGTTCCACTTGCAGGTTGAGTGATTCGGCGCCGGGCATCGCCATATCCGGCATCACGTACATGCCGGGTGCAACATCAAGGCGGTCTTCCTCGGCGAAGAGCCGAAAATCAGCCTGCGCACCGGGATGGATGGCGAACCACTGTTCCAGGAGATATGGCGACTCGACAAGGTAGGTCGCCTGGGGGTCGTTTGCCAGGATCTTCGACGCGGCATCCAGGATGGCGAACCCCTGCTCCAGGTACTCCTGCCGGGTACGAAGGTAGACCACGTCGTAATGGAAGAAAGACAGTACGTGGAAAGTGCGTTCTCTGAGGCTCACGGACAACTCCCTGACGGTTCGTTGCTCTACGCCGTCAGTATAGCCGCGCCGCAGGAGGTAAACGAGGTGATGAGGAAATGGGGAAATGAGGAAATGGGGAAATGAGGAAATCAGGCTGGGTCACAACGCGTGTGTTTTGAATATTTTGGTTACCATGGATGCCAGGTTCGAGCGCGACGTAAAATGTAGATAGTGACGTTCGCGCTTGAGAGGTTTCCATGCTGAAGAAGAAATACC
>DASXVS010000037.1 GCA_036504095.1 Armatimonadota bacterium
CAGTTCCCGTATTCTCTCCACGGTCCCTCCTCGTAGCATACGGCCACCTCCTTCCCTTACAGGAAAGGGTGGCGCTCTCGCCTACAGGTGGGGAATTTTCAACCGCGCCCTTTTGTCCATTTTACACCCGCCGCTGACAGCAATTCAACGACCCGAACATCCGCCTTGCCCAGAAGGTCTCCATCATCTTGGGGGCCTTCAGATGAACGGGGAGCCAGATATTCGGCTGCGGATAGGCCGTAGCCTTTATGATCACGTCCTAAGCGACCTGCGTCGGCCCCATCCATTCGCCTTTGAGCGAGTCGGCTTCCTCTATGCCACGAGTGGTAACGTCGCAGGGGATCCGTACCTGGCCCTCGCGGTTGACTACGATGCGGTCGCGGATGCTGACTATGTGAACGACCCGACCTGCGGAGCGCGGATCGGCTCCGACGCGATCCGAAGGGCCATGCAGCGGGTGCTGAGCACCAACGTCAGCGCCTTCCACGTGCACGTCCACGAGCACCGTGGAACGCCGGCGCTGAGCCGTACCGACAGGCGCGGGCTTCCGGGCGTTGTGGAAGCCCTTCGGAACGCCTGTCCGCAACAGGCCCACGGCCTGGTAGTTCTCAGCAAGGACCACGGCATTGCCGAAGTATGGCTTCCGGGTTCGGATCGTCCTCGTTCGGCTGGCCGGGTCACCATTGTCGGCGCGCCGATGGCGTCGTTTGCGAGGTGCGAATATGACTGACGGCCGCTACTCAAGGCAGTCGTTCCTTGGCCCCGAGGCGCAGTCGATCATCAGCCGTACTCGGGTGGGTGTCGTCGGCCTCGGCGGCGGCGGATCGCACATCGGCCAGCAACTCGCCCACATTGGGTTCGTCGATTACGTTCTGTACGATCCGGACATTGCGAAATGCGTCAACTTGAACCGAACGGTCGGTACGACCGCGGAGGATGTCGCCGCGGGCCGTCTGAAGCTGGATGCGGCGACGCGGCTCATCATCGGTCTGCAGCCCGATGCCGTGATTCGGCCGCACGCCTGCCGGTGGCAGGACCAGCCGGAAGACCTCCGGGGGTGCGACATCGTGTTCGGCTGCGTGGACGGGTTTCGGGGGCGTGATGAGCTCGAGCGGTCCTGCCGGCGCTATATGATCCCGTACGTAGACATCGGCATGGACGTGCACCAGGCGGACGGCGAAGCGCCGCGTATGGGGGGCCAGGTCATCCTCTCGCTGCCCGGCCACCCCTGCATGCGCTGCCTGGGATTCCTTACGAACGAGACCTTGGCGCGCGAAGGCGAGGCTTACGGCGATGCGGGAGTGCATCCGCAAGTGGTGTGGGCGAACGGAATGCTCGCCTCCGCGGCCGTTGGCGTCGGAGTCGACCTGCTCACCGACTGGACCCGGTCGCTCCGGGGCCCGGTCTACCTGTCCTTCGTTGGGAACGACGGGACCTTGACGCCGCACGTGCGGCTGCAGTATCTAGATCTCGAACACTGCACCCATTACCCGATCGGGAGCTGTGGGGACGTTCGCGTCTCCTCGTGATCTCGTCCTCCAACCGGCATCCCACTTGTCGGATAAGGATGGGCTTAGTCAACATTATCGTGATAGCGACCTGGCGCAAATAAGGAAACCGCCAGATCGCTGAACCAGGAAAGGAACGTCAAATGGCTGGAACATCAAAGCGCGGGTGGCCGAGGGACAGTTATACCGGCCCGGGAGGCGGGCTCTCGACCGGACCCGGCGGAGGTATGTCCACCGGACCCGGTGGCGGAATGTCCACCGGACCCGGTGGCGGACTCTACACTGGGCCGGGTGGCGGACTCTACACTGGGCCGGGCGGCGGGCTGTACACCGGGCCGGGCGGCGGACTCTACACTGGGCCGGGCGGCGGGCTGTACACCGGGCCGGGCGGCGGACTCTACACTGGGCCGGGCGGCGGGCTGTACACCGGGCCGTGTAGCAAGCCCTATCGCAGTAACCAACCGCCGCGCGAAGTCCTCCTGAAATACCTGAGTCAGCACGGGATGAAGGAAGCCCTCGCTTGTCTGACAAAGGCATGGCGGTCGTAGGTGGATTTGGCACCTGCCGGAAGATTCCCGTCCATTTCGTTCAATACTCTAGGCCTGTCCGGCCGAGTCTCTCGGACCATATTAGGACAGTATCTACGAAATGGTGCCAAGTTTCGCTCTTCAGGTCCACCATAGTTAACAGACAAAGGAAACTGAGGCCGCAAGGTCTCTTTTTCGATGCTGCTTTTCGCACCTTCTTGACAGAGTAAGGCAGCATGGGGACAGGGACTGTCGTTAGAGTGCTACCCCACATATGGCGGGATGATAGGGTATGCCAGCAAGGGGACCTCGCCGGCGTCTCCGCATCGCTTTGCGGCTTTGCGGAGAGCGGCAAGCTTGGCCGGGCTGCCGTCTAGGCAGGCTAGCAGGTCACCGTCGGCGCACTGTTCAATCGCCTCTGCGCTGCAGAGGCCGGCGCTCAATAGGCGCTGATAGTCTCCTCGCCCAAGCGCACCGTCCGCTTTTGAGGCAATGGCGGCGGCGGCTGCCGTAACGCCTGCTTCTAGGCGCGTCAGCAGGCGCTCGTAGCGATCGGCGAGGTTCAAGTCGGGGTGAAGGATCATCGCGACGCTGGCCACCGTACCGAGGAGGTCGTACGTTCGCTCCGTGATGCTACGGATTGGGCCTGCGATTGGCTCGGGCCGGCTGAACCTCGTCAGAGTCTCCTCTATTCGGCTCATAGGCCAGTCCGTGATCCAGAGCAGGCACGCGACGGCCTTCTTCGCCCTTAGGGTGGGGACGTGACGTTCCGACACGGAGTGGTGCAGCGCTCTCAGCACTTCCGGCGCTACGCCTTGTGCCGCGAGTTCGTTCGGCCAAGCCTGCGGCTCCTTCTGGGTACTTGCCTTGTTGATTGGGAACAGCACGGCATCAAGCTCAACGGTCAACTGCGTTGCGGTGATTAGTGTCGGGTCGTTGATGCTGGCGACGGGAAGAGGTGCGAGGACCTCGACCAGCCTGGTGATCGACTCTACCTCGACCCCGCCCTGGCCACACAGTCGGCCCAGTTCTGTCAGGCGGTAACCGCCCTCCGACGCTCGTTCCACGAGCCGATGGCGCTCCAAATCACCCAGAGATTCCAGGAGTTGCCCCCGGTCCCAAGACCACCGGTCATTCCGCTGGACCAGCTGGAATGCACCGAAACTTCCCTCAAGAAACTCCACGATATTTTCGTCGGTCAGCGGGCGGGCGGCCGAACGCTGGGCTGCCGCCAGAACGCGGACGATGAGGGAGCGCGGATCGGTTCCCTCGACGAGGAACCGCGATTCGATATTCTCGGGAGTCCCCCGCACGTAGCGTGTCCAGTACTCGTACTCCTCCCGCGGACTCAGGGCGAGGAGGTACGAGTGACCGTGTTCGGAAAACCCCAGGCGGCCAGCCCGGCCACAGATGTTCTTGTACTCCGCGATTGAGTATGGCCCTGAGCCTGGATGCTCCAGCCCGACGATCACGACGGCTTCCGCCGGCGTATTCACCCCCATCGCCAAGGTCGTCGTTGCGGCGATCACGCGGACCGGCGAGTTCGGAGCCCTGAACTCCTGTTCAATGACGAGCCGCTCATCCCGCGACAGGTCGGCTGTGTGGAAGGCAATTCCGCTACGGAGGGCTAAGCGGAGGTCCTCCGATGAACGCGACGGATCACCGGTAGGAAGGCCCTGCAGGGCCGCATCTGCCGCTGGTAGGCCGAGTTCCCTGGCGAGGTACTTGGCACAACCGACAGCCTCGCCTTTCCTTTCCCGAAAGACAATTACCTGCTTTCCTTCGCCGACGAGCCGCCGTACCAAGGGGATGACCCAGTCTTGGCTTGAGCCCTTGCCGTAGATTCGCCGGACATGACCTTGATCGATCCGTTCCACTCCACTGTCCGGCTCGATGTACCGGAACGACCCGTCAGCCAGTAGCAGGCCTTCGTCCAGGGGGACTGGCCGGTCTGTTCGCCGCAACAAGCGGGAGTCCAACCAGCGTTCTAGTCCGTTCGTGTCCCCGATCACCGCGGAGAGAGCGATCAGCTGGGGCTCGACGCCGCTCCGCCGCCGCATTCGAAGCAAAGTGAGTACGAACTCCAGGTTCACGCCGCGCGAGGAGTCTGCGATCATCTGCACCTCGTCGACAACGATGCACCCTACTTGGTCCAGGAGGTGGGGATATGCCAGAGCCAGGTTCCCGAACTTCTCGTAAGTGAGGAGACAAATGTCGTACTGCCCGCGCAGCAATGCCGGGTCCATGATTTCGCCGGTGGCCCGGACGGTCCGAATACCCAGGTCGCCGTAGGTACGGACGAACTGCTGGTGCTTGTCGTTCACCAGAGCCTTCAGGGGCAGAAGGAAGAGCGTGCGCTTCCGTTCCAAGGCTCCTTGAAGCGCAGCTAGCTCTCCAATCATAGTCTTGCCTGACGACGTTGGTGCTGACACGACAAGGTGCTGGCCGTCAAGGACCCCGTACTCGTTGATCGCGTCGACCTGAAGCTGGTTCAGGGAGGGAATTGCGCCCGACCACGCGCCCAGGAACGCTTCAGGAAAACCAAAGGCCGCAAGCGAACCGATGTCGGCGCTCGCATTCAATCGTCCGTGCTCAGGGAACGCCGCGGCATAGCGTTGGCCAGGGTGGAAGATCGGCCAAGTCAGCTCGCCGTCAAGCTGGCCTCTCATTGTCGGGTGCTGGGGCTTTCCGAGGGCAGCCGCCCCAGCGGTCACTCGCTGAACGACGAATTCCAGCAGGCGCAGCACGGCCACTTTGCCACCCTGACGCACTTCCTCCGCCCCCTGCAACGCCTCTAGCAGGTAGTACGTCAGAAGCCCGTGGCGAAGGCGGCCGTTTTCCCAAGCCTCCTCCGTCGCGGATGAGGCGGTCAGGATCAGCCGGCCTTCGCCCTTCATTTCCTCAAGGGCGCTCTCGACTGACTGGAGGTTACGCGATGCCGCATCGACCTTTAGGACCTTGGCGCCCATCCCGCCTGAGAAGCAGCAGTCAAGAATACAGACTAGGCGGCGCGCGGGAATGCTTGCGAACCAACGGGCCAAGAGCTCGAGCGGTAGCCCTGTCGAGGAGAGGTCGCTCGGATCCGTATCGTAAAGGACGACCTCGTGGGTCTCGCTGCCGTGGCCCGAGAAGGCGATTACGACGACGTCTTCCTCCTGGCACTGGCTGAGGCGGGAAAACTGGCTTTCCACGGCCTCAAGCGTGGCCGTTTCGTCGACCAGTAACGTGGTGTCGCCGCCGAGCGTGTCCGTAAACAGAGCGTGAAGCGCAGTGGCGTCTTGCCTGGCGCATGTGAGCCAGTTGATTCGGGGCGAATCGTAACGGTCGATGCCGATAAAGAGGCCGTGAAAAGACATTTGGGTACCTGCTAATCAGTTTCCAGCCGCGTTCCAAGCTCATCCTACACCGGTGTGCCGGAAAGGCATAGTGCATTCATTTGGTGCGCACACTTTTGGCACCATCCCGTCGATCGCTCCCCCGGGGTTCCTCTAGCAGGGAGACTATACTATCTTGTGTGAATCCCATGATGGGATTCACACAATCGAGTCGTGAGGATGAACCAATGTCAATGGCCACGGTCGAGCAAATGTACCGCGATATCGAGAAGGTAACGAAGAACCGCGGAGGGGACTTCGTTTCCGAGGCAGTTCTTTCAGTTTTCAACGCGAACCTTACTGAGGCGAAAAAGGCTCACGCCGAGAACGCCATCATTGGGGCTCTGCAGCCCGCTCGGGGACAAGTGCGAAACGCAGAGTTCCTGCTGCTTGTAGGGCAGCTCAAGGCTGCAATGGACGAGGAACAGCCCCCCATCTCCAGCGGGTTCGTCTGACACCCGAGGCCTGCGGGCCACGCTGGGGACGATACCAATTGAACGCCGTTCCAATCCACGGATCTCCCATTCGGCGATAGGCTGCCGCTCCGTTGCCGATTCGGTCGGTGAGGGTCGTGTCCGATGCCAATCAGAACCTGCTGGTAATCGGAATGGGCACGCCAGTTCCTTATTCGCCGCATGCCTCAGCGGGCAGAGCGTCGCCGGACCAGATCAAAGAGCTCTCGCCCCACGATCGCCTCGTGCCCTCCCGGCAGGAGCTTTCCCTGGTGTTGGATCGTCCCTACATAAAATGGGTTGCGAAGGATCTTCCAGAGGGCGGTCGGACTCATCTCCTTCCCCCGGGCCGAACGCATGCCCCGCGTCGTGAGCTCCTTCAGGATCGCCCGGATCGTCATTCCGCGGGCCGCCAGCCGGAAGGCCTCGCGCACCCACGCTGCGGCTTCTTCGACAACCTCGACGCGCGGTTCGCCCCCCTCCCACGCGAGGCGGTAGCCGAGTGGCGGCCGGTAGTTCGGAAGTCCCGCCTCCGCCCGCTCCGCCATCCCTATCCGGGTGCGGCGGGCGACCTCCTCGAAGTAGATGGCGGCGTACCCCCGACGGAGCTCCTCGTCGCTGACGGTCCCTTGGGGAATCGCTGGGTGGTTCATACAAATATGGTGACGAAGAAGCGGGCGCCGCGCCACGTGGGTTGCTGCTGCGCAACGGCGGCATGGCGGATGATCGCATTTCTACGCTCAAAGCACAAGGGCTCCGGCATAAGACAAGCATTGCTGGGGAAGCCATTTCGCGGCCCATCCACCTAATAACGTGGCAATAGACAGCGGGGAACTCACCAGCGTTTCACTAGCGGTAACCTAACATAGGGTTTGCAACTGGGATCTCAATCATCACCTTGGCTCTGCCACCTTCTTGCTCCATTTACCTGTTGTGACATGGAATACACACAAAAATATGGTTCCGGACTAGCATAGTGTTCGGAAAATACCTCAAACTGCACATGTTGGCCTGAGGCGGCGATTTCTTGACTGGTTGTAGTCGGTCACTGCGACGCAGTGCTTCACAGGTCCTTGCTTCCGAGGTGTCGAGTCGAATTGGAGGGACCACACCGCAGGGTGAGTTACCGCTCCGGATTACGCGCCGACTACTACGAGGTGATGGCTGAATATTCAGGAGCGAACACCGATCATGCGCTCACCCAGCGTGCCCTTTGATATTCGCGACAGGCGGGCGATGGTCTCGCTCGGCCCTCTATCATCGAAGCGATATTGTACCTACAGCTGTCCGTTTTGCTATGTCAGCTCTGGGTTTCCATCCTACGTTTCCATGCCCACTAAGGAAATTGTGAGATGGTTGCGCACAAAACGAACGGAGTTTGACATCATCTATCTCAGCGGTGATACGGACTCCTTGGCTCCTCCGAGGCAGTCTGAAGGACTCCGACTGCTCGAGGCGCTATCCGAGTTCGGTGTCGACCTCCTATTCACGACGCGCGCGATTATTTCACCAGAAGGCTTGAAACGCCTTGAGGCGCTCAGAGAGCAGCTGGCGGCTGGTGGCAAACTCCTGTTCGGTTGTGTTAGTGTGGCCCAGTGGACGGTGCCACACGTCGAACCGCGACCCATCCCACTTCCACAGCTCAGGCTCGATCAGTTGCGTCATTTCCGGGATATTGGATTGGTGTCTGTCCTGGCCATGCGACCGTTCCTTCCAAACGTACCACGCTCGGATTATAGTGCGATACTTGACAACTCCCACGCCTTCGTTGACGTTGTTCTCGGAGAGGTGTGGTACGTCGATGAGGACCTCAATATCCTAAGGAGAACGCTCGGTGAATCAGGGGACAGTGAGTTCGAGCTAGCCTCCCATTCGATGGACTTTGATGGTAACGACAAGAAGTGGCTGGTCTATCATGCCCGAGATACCGAGAGCCTGGTTGCCTCGGCCTGTCGGAGGTTCCGTCTTCCTTTCTTCATGAGAAGCGCTCCTGCGATCAACTGGGCGCGGTCTAGGCGGTCAAAGACCGCTGATGGTGCATATTCATCAGCAGAGTGGAAAGACGGTGCTGGAGGGTCGACTGGATGAGGATTTATATCTGCTACACACAGGAGGATCTCAAACAAGCCCAGTTGATTCATAACGACTTGGCTCAACTTGCGCAAAAGGTCTTCTTCGATAAGGAGTCTATACCGACTGGCGAGGACTGGGAGAGGTTGCTCATCAAGGAGCTCAAGTCAAGTGACGCGGTAGTCGTATTGTGGTCTGCGGCGGCTGCACGGTCGCCCTGGGTGATGCGCGAGCTAAGTTCCGCGATCACGCTGCAGAAGCGGATCGTAACTTGTATGCTTGATGACCAAGACCTGTCTCCGCTCATCCAGGACAAGCAGGCTCTCCGATGGGATTCATCTCAAACATCACTTGACAAGCTTCGCATATCTCTAGGGCTAAGCACTGTCGCGTCAAATGAACAGAAAGGTCCCCAGTCTCTGGCTGAGAGCCAATCGGCTTACCGTGAGAGAATAGTCCGGGACTTCGGAACCCTCAGACCGTTAGGTCGAGCCGATGACGCTCCAATTCAAGATCTGTATCTCCCTATGTATCTGAGGCCGATGGGAGAGCAGTTCGGTGTCGATGCACGGATCCCAGCTGGTGAGCTGCTGGCACATGGAGACACTCGGGCGGTGATACTTGGCAGACCGGGCACGGGAAAGTCTACCACCTTACGTTTTTTCGCGTACGACGCCGCAAAACGAGGCGACCTAATGCCGGTATACATCCGTATTGCGGAGCTCCTAAGCACAAGCGATTCCTTGATTGACTACGTCACCAGCCAGTTGAAGGGCCTGCTCGGGAGGCGCGCAGCCGAGTTCATCGCTGAGAGTGACCACTATTGCCGACACACAACCCTGTTACTCCTTGACGGTCTTGACGAGATATCTGAACCTGATCGCGACGGATTCCGCAAACGCCTAAGCAGCTTCCGCACTGCGCAACCCGACTGCCGGATCGTTATCACATCGCGCTACGCCGGATTCGAAGCGAGCGAGTTTGGCGGGTACGACCTCTACGAGTTGTTGGAGCTGTCACCATCCGACGTGGAGTTGTACGTCCATCATGTCGCTGATCCAGAAGTGTGCGAGCAGGCATTGAGAACGATTTTCAATGACTCGCGCCTTTCCAGTTTGGCAAGTACTCCCTTCCTCTTGGCAATGATGTGCGCTATACCCGATTTGCTGGGCAACCGCGCCATTCAGCGAGCTAGTCTCTTCCGTCGATGCACCAGGTATCTCCTAAAGGACTTCGATTGGCAGGATCCCCAGCTTGGTCGTCCAAGAACAACCCAGACCGAATGGAAGGTGCTTGAGAGGGCACTTCAAGCTATCGCAGTCCGCTTTTTCAAGCTTGATGTGAAGGAGGCATTCCGCGAGGAGGAGATTCTTTTCCTCTTGCGATCCGTGGTCGACTCCATGGATGGGATCAACCCTCGTGACGTTTTGGACAAGATAATCCGTTACACCGGCCTTCTGCAACGCCAGGGCGCATCCATTGAATTTGTCCACCGCTCCATATGGGAGTTTTATGTCGCTGAAGGTATGCGTGATGAGGTGATTGAGAACCTGGTGAACAGGGCGACGATTCCGATCTGGGAAGAACCGATTCGACTGTACGTTGGCTTGACGCCGGAGGCCGAGCTTCCTGACCTACTGCGCCGACTGTGGGAACAGAACAAGGGGCTCGCGCTTCGATCGATGATGGAGCTCACTGTCTTCCCCGAGACCATCTTATCTGAATTGGTGAACGGCTTGAAGAGAGATGACCGGGTGCGCCTCATTGCTGAGCTTGAGGACAGCCTCGCTGCCATTCCAAGTCCCTTGGACAAAGTGCGAACACTGCTGGATACCTCCGGAGCATTGCTGAAGGTTGAACGCGATTGCGAAGTAATATATGGCTGCGTTATCTTGCTTGAGCGCTTTGCCGAGCTTTACAATTCGGCCGAATGTAGGGACGCCGTCGCAGAAGTGCTCGGCCTGGTCGAAGCGCCACAGAGACTGACTGATTACCTATCAAGACCGGACTTGCGCCTCGAGTTCGTCCAGATTCCGGCGGGTGAGTTCCCAATGGGCTGCGACGATGAGGGACGCACGCCGGATGAGAAGCCCGAGCACCAGGTCCGAGTGTCGGCGTTCCAGATCAGTAAGTACCAGGTCACCAATAAGCTGTACTACGATGGCTTTCCGTACGCCACAAACCGACGCGACATTCGCTCAGATCAGGACGAACAACCCGTCATTTTCGTGACGTGGTTCGAAGCCTACGTCTTCGCCCGGTGGTTAGGTTGTGAGCTTCCGACCGAGGCGGAATGGGAGTATGCTTGTAGGGCATCAGGTCGGGACGACGAACAGCTATTCGACTACGACCGAATCCCTGAATACGCTTGGTATGCAGAGAACTCGCAGAGGTCGACTCAAGCAGTTGGACGGCTCCGGCCGAATAGCGTTGGCGTTTTTGATATGCTGGGCAATGTCCGCGAGTGGTGTTACGACTGGTTTGACGCGGATTTCTATCAGCGATGTGCAGAGCAAGGAATCGTCGAAGATCCGGTCGGCCCGCGCGACGGGACCAGAAAATCGCTGCGCGGGGGATGCTTCGACTGGAACGTAGCAAACCTGGTTCCAACATATCGGAACTACAATCCGCCAGACAACTCCTATTATGCCAATGGCTTCAGGATAGTAATCCGGAATCCACGCACAGGTGGGGTCGCGACTATGGATCAACGAAAGTAGACAAACATGTTGAATGAATTATCGGCGATGAATGTCAGAATCGGAATAATCGGAACGGGAGTGGGCTTGCGAACTCTGCTTCCTGGTTTTCGCACCGTGCGGGGATGCACGGTCGTGGCGCTAGTAGGGAGCTCGGCAAAGCGCGGAGAGGAGTTGGCGCGGGAGCACAATATACCAAGAGCATATGCCGATTATCACGATCTCGTCGATGCGGAAGACGTCGACCTTGTTTGCGTAGCGACTCCGAACCCTAGGCACTACGAAGAAGTGAAATACGCGTTAAGGCAAGGGAAGCACGTCATCGCTGAAAAGCCGCTAGCAATGACACTGGGGGAAACTGAGGATCTGCGCGACCTCGCCTCTTCAGTGGACAGTATTGCCATCGTCGATCACCAACTTCGATTCAACCCCTATCTGGCGGAAATTCGCAACGTAATCAGTGAAGGCAGGCTAGGAAGGGTCTACTACGTCCGCATCCACCAGCAATCGACAGGCTTTTCCGATCCCAAAGCCCGTTGGAATTGGAGTTTCGATGCTGCGATGGGCGGCGGAGTGCGATTGGCGATGGGTTCACATTTAGTCGACCTAGTGTCGTACTGGCTCGGCACATCGGATTTCAACACCGTCTCCGGAACCATGGATGTAGTGTTCCCATCGCGAGTCGACTTCGAAGGTGCCGAGCGGACTGTCGAGGCTAGCAGCTACTTTGGGGCCGTCCTGTCCGGAGTGAACGGTCTCACCGTTCACCTCGCGGCGACCGCAGCTGCGTTTTCGGGCGCCCGCTTCGATGTATCGATATATGGTACGGACGGTGAGATCCAGTTCGATTTGTCTGGCAAACTGCGCGGCTCATTCACCAGTAACCGCGGGAATCTCTCTATCATTCCAGTTCTCGGTGCGACGGAGGACGATCGCGATAACAAGGTTTCCATCTTTAAGGGATCGTTTGTCTATCTCGCTCCGCTGCTGATTAGGGCGATTGCTGAGAAGGATCGCACGTTACTCGCCAGCGCCGCGAGTTTTGACGATGCCGTACACACACAGCGAGTTCTCGACTGTATTCGAGCATCGGCCAGCGAAGGTCGAACTATGCAAACTGCAGACAGGTATTTCTGTAATGTCCACGAGCAATAGCCCTTCCCGAAAGTCAACGACATATCTCACATCGCGTCGACTTATTCTCTCTCTGGTCGTGATCTTGGGAGTTGGACTAGTCGTGGGATCGTATGTCCTTCGCAACAGTGCTTGGGTCTCCGGATGCTTGCTAAATTTGGGGGATGGCTTGATATGTTCAGCGGTTGTCTACCTGCTGTTCGAATTCCTGATCGGCGATAGGGATAAGGCGCGGGCACGAATGGAATCGTTGCGCCGAGACCTTTACGGGGAGGATCGCGCCCTTCGTGCGCGCGCGCTTTCGGAGATGAGCGAGTCCGGCCTGCTCAAGGGCATTGATCTCAGAGCAGTCCAGATGGAAGGAGCCGTCCTGGAAGGAGCGAGTTTAGTCGCAACGAACTTGGTTGCGGCTAACCTCTTTGGAGCGCGACTATCGCGCTCGGATTTGTCAGGAGCGAGACTATGCAGGGCTAATCTTCAAGGTTGCCTGATGATGAGCACAGTACTCAGTGGGGCAAACTTGGACGGGGCAGAACTGCAATCGACGTTTTTGAGCAAAGCGGACCTGCGCGGATGCAGTCTCCGAGGGGCCAACCTTACTGGGGCCGTTCTGACGGGAGCGTTAATCGATGACGCCGACTTTACGGGCGCTACTATGACGGGTGCCGATATATCAGGGTTGCTCGGTACTCCGTCGGCCATATCTCTCGAAGACCTTCAGCGAATGACCGTTTGCGAAATCTCTTTACCAGGGTAGCGGCGTGGTGATGGCTACATTCCCGCCATGTCCCAACTGAGCCGCTTGAGCCGAACCGACCATTCGAGGACGGTATCAATGAACAGTCCCCAAGTTTCTCTCGGCAGGTCCACCATTTTGGAATTAGGGTCCGCCAACTGGCGGGAAACCAGGTATGGGACTGTAAGATTGATGGTGCCAAACCCGGATTCCCGGTCGTAGGCGGGCGGGACGGCGAAAACCATGTGGCAGACCGTCCTTTTTTGTTGTCCAGAGCCCATTTCCCACGCCGCGAACGGGTCCTGCAGTAAGGTGCCAACCCGCGCGAATGCCGCGGTGTAGTCGGGCGGCCTCTCGCCGGCCTGGTGGCGCTCGCGCTCCAGCGCGGCCCGCTCTTTTCGCAGCCGCACTATTTCCTGCTCGTAGGCGCTCACGAGCTCGTCGTCGGTGATCTGACCGATCCGCCGCGCGAGCTTGCCCACCTGATCGTCCAGGTCGCCGAGCCGATCGGCCACGTTCCCGGCGCCGGCCTTCCACTCCGCTAGCCGCTCCGTCCAGATCTCCGTCGTCACCTCCTCCATCACGTGGATCTCCTCGTCCCTGACGGCCAGCCCCTCGAGGAGCGTGCCGAAGTCGGCGTGCAGCACCCGCTCCTTGATCCTGTGTCCGTACCGGGCGCAGTTCCCCTGGTTGTAGCAGTGATAGCAGGGATACTTGCCCTTGACCACGCTCGCGGTGAGGGGCCGTCCGCACCCGGCGCAGCGAACGAAGTTGCGCAGGACCAGCCGGTCATCGGAATCCGCTCGCGCCAATGGCTGCTCCGGCCTTCCGCTGAGACGGTCCTCGATCCGATAGGCGGTAGCCGCGTTGATCAGCGGCTCGTGCCTCCCCTTCCGACGGGCGATGGCCCAGGGTCTGTACTCGATATACCCGGCGTAAAACCAGCGGCTCTCCAACACGCGGCCGACCGCCATCTCGTACTTGCTCGCAAAGGCTCGCCCGACCGATGGGTAGTAGCCGTTCTCTTTGAAGAACACCATAATGTCGCGCTTTGAGAGGAAGCGGTAGGTGGCGAATCCCTCCAGCGCCGCCCGCACGAGCTCCGCCCGGGCTGGGTCCGGCACGAGGAGCTTCTTGTGATCGGGGTGCTTCACGTACAGGTAGCCGGGCGGAGCCGGGAAGACCCAGAAGCCGCCTTCGAGCCGGGCCCGCTGGCGATTGATCACCTGCTCGCGGTTGCCGGTGCGGCCGTACTGGGCGACAGCGGCGAAGATCGTCTCCACCATTTCGCCCATCGCATTCTCCTCGAACTTGAAGGACGGGCTTTCCAGGCGCCCGCCGCATGCCTTAATGGCCGCGCGCAGCTGGATGTGCGTGCTGACGTCGCGGGCGATGCGGGAGATGTCGTCGACCACGACGACCACCTCGCCGGCACCCCGGTGCGACCGAAGATACGCCAAGAGCTCCTGGATGCCCGGACGGTCGAGAAGCGCCCCGGAGACGCCCTCGTCGCGAAAGACGTCGTCGACGCGGTAACCCCTTGCCTGGGAATAGGCTCGGCAGCGCTGCTCCTGGCTTAGGAGTCCGTTGCCGTCTCTGACCTGGCGCTCGCTCGAGACGCGGACGTAGATGACGCTGGGGGGTGCGGTGAGCATGTTACATGATTATCTGAGTCGCGCTTGTCGGAGTCCGGGGAAAGCTCGTGGAAGTAGCCGTCGAGGATCTGCCCGACCAGTCCGATGAGATCGGCGATGTGCTCCTCCCGTTGATCCACGGGCATGCCCATTCGGGAGAGCCAGGGGTCGCAGCGCGCGGCCAGGTCATTGTAGCGCTCAGGCAGTTTCATGCCTTCAGGCTGGCAGGTCCTTCCGGAGCCGCCAAGCAGCGGTGCGCGGCTGCAATCATCAGGGAACCTCCGTGTCGCATCGCCTGGTCTGACGCGGCGGCGTTGGACATCCGACTTTCGCATTTCCGTTCACGACTGTCAATAGGCGCCCACCGACTGACGTTGCGCGGGGCGTCTCCGCCGCTGAGCCGCCTGCACGCATGCGCCCGCTTCCCCCTCCGGCCGGATCGCGGAACCCGCCGCGGGGTGACGGTCTGCCCCCGGGGCGGTTGCATCGCCGCAACGCTCCTTGCAGGGGGAGATTAACTCACGCACGCTGGACATGTACAACAAACGAATTCCAGGAGGGGAATGCCAACAACCGTCAGCCGGAGGACCCACAACCGCATCGCCGCCATCATGCTGCACACAAGCAGGTACGCATTCGAGGGGCAGGCGCGCTTGGCGGCGGATGCCGGCATCTCCCGCTCGGCAGTCAGCCGAGTCCTGAGCGGATTCTCGGAACCGAGCGTGTATGTGCTGCTGGCGATCACTGGGGCGCTGGAGATAGAAACCGGCCGGCGGATCGACGTGCGCGACCTCATTTCCGCCGACGGCACCTACCCCACCCCCTTCGTCTGCGACGTGGTCGGCTGCATGGGCTGCCTTCCGGAGCAGGCGCTGGACGAGCACGGGAACCGTCAGCCCGAGTATGCGGGCGTCAAGCCGGGCCAGTGGGTCGGTGACAACCTGGTCGTGAAGGAGGACGAATGACGCCGTTCAGGCCGGTAGCCGCGCCGGACCCCCTGGGTGGGGAAATCCTTAGCCGCTTGTCCCGGCTCAGCTACCGCGCCCTCGAGGAGTGCATCGCCCAACTCATCGGCCGACTCGGCTTCCAAGACACCACGGTGCTCGGCCGCGCCCACCTCCGCCAGAGGACAAGCCACGGAGGGTACGACCTGCGGGCGGCCCACCGCACCGGCATCACGACGGCGCTCACGGTTATCCAGCTCAAGCAGTACGAGCGTCCGGTCGGCCGGCGGTTCGTGGACGAATTGCGCGGCGCGATGTTGCGGGCGAACGCCGCCCAGGGGATCCTCGTCTCACTCTCTTCCTTTTCACAGACGGCAGTTCGGGCGGCTTCCGCCGCCAACGCCGTCCCGGTCCGCCTGATCGGCGGTGAAGAACTGGCCACACTGCTGGCCCGGCACGGGGTAGGCCTGCTTGACACCAACGGCGGAGGCCATCGCCTAGACGAGCTCTACTTCGCGGGCCTGGATGACCTGTACCCCCCAAAAGCAGAACGGCGGTCCGGTGTCACCGTGGCCGCCGCTGTCCGCAGTGCGACCGGAGCGCGCCCCAACTTAGCCGCGAGAAATGGCGGTGAGATGATGTTCCGCACGCATGCCATGCTAGCCGTTAGCTCTCTCTGGTTGATGCAGGTCGTTCCGCCGGGGATCGGGCCAGCGACGGCCGGTACGGTTTCCGTCACTGCGGTCTTCGGTGCGATGCTGCCGGATTTGGACGCGTCCGAGTCGGTAATCCGGTCGATCGGAATCGGAGGGGTCAGGCCGTTCGACCCGATGGGCTACGCCGCCCACTCGGCTTGGGGCCACCGCGGCCCCCTCCACTCCACCTACGGCCTCGCGGCGATTCTCGTCGCCGGCTTATTGGCGGTTCCGTGGTGGGGCTGGCAGCCCTCGGCGGCGCTCTGGATCGGCTACGCGAGCCACCTCGCAGCCGATGCTTGCACTCGCTCGGGCATCCCCTTCCTGCCGTGGCGGAAGCGCCGCTTCCACCTGCTACCGAAGAACTTGCGGCTCCTTACCGGCTCCCAGGCCGAAGACCTACTCCTGGCGGTGCTGGCGGTAGCCGCAATGGCGCTTCTATTCTCAGTCGCTAGAAACTAACCGCCGCGGCCCCGTGCGATGTATGCGAAGCGCAGATCATTTATTCCCGTCGGCCCGGTCGCCTCCCCGCGACCCGCGTCACCCGTGGCCATGGTGCTAGGGGATCACGTTTGTGAGTGCGAAGGAGCCGCCCCCCGTATCGAGGGGCGGCTCCTTCCGGCCATCCGCGCCGGGCGGTGGTACCGGACCAACCGGTCCGCCGTCCGGCCGATGTACCTTACCCACGGTACCTTGTCCGGTGATTACACGCCAGCAGCGTTGCGACTCCGCAACGGAGGCCTATGAACGCCGCCTTCACCACGACCCCGCAGAGCATGTCCCGGGTCGGGCGCCTCGGCACGCCCTTCGCCGTCCTGATGGCGCGCCTCGATGCGACCCCTGACGGGCACTTCCGTCCGGGGTCGTTCGTCGTTTTTACCGAGAGCCTACGCGCCTCGGGGATTCTGGCCGAACTGGCTCCGGACAGCCTGCGCGACCTCTTACTCCTCCTCACCTTCGCCAAGCCAGACGGAGACTGCCTGGCTACGGCGGACGGTTTCGCCGCCGCTCTCGGCGTGACCGAATCCGAGGGCCGGTCGCGCTTGAAACGCCTCGCCGACATTCGCTGGCGCGGCGCGCCGGTTGCCGCAAGCCTGAAAAGCCCGCCCGGAGTAGAGACGTACCGCCCGTCTCCGACAGTCCTCGGACTCCTGGGCGAGCTCGATGTCAAAGAGGAGGAGCGCCGCCTTGACTACCGTCCAGCCGGCAGAGCCGCCGTGACCGCCTATTCGCGCGCACAATATGCCCGACCCCGTGCGGAGGTCGAGCGCCAGATCGCGGAGATGAACGGCTGGACAGACCCGGAAACGGCACAGGGGATCGTTACGTCGGACGACGTGCTGGACCGTGACGCCCTGCGGCGGCTCGGTAGATTCGGCGTGCCGGATGCCCGAGCGAACGAACTCGTTAGGAGGTATGGAGCCAAACGCGTTATCAAGCAGGCCGAGTGGATCCGATACCGTAAGGCCCGTCGGCCGGTGGCGATGCTCATCGCCTCCATCGAACGCGACTTCGGCGAGCCGGAGGCACTCAAGATCCGGAATCCGTTACCCCCTAGAGCCCCGGATGGCACCGCCTCTTCGTCGTAAACGAGCCGTCGGCATCTCGTATGCCTTCGTCCCGGTGCCGGCGGTCTTGATCGACACGGTGATGCCGCGTCTTTCCGACACCGAATGGCGCCTACTTTGCGTCGTCGTCCGGGCAACTATAGGGTGGAGGGACAATGCCAGCGGACGCCGGAAGGCCCGCGACTGGCTCACCCAGGGGCAGCTGAGACGCCGAACGGGACGGGGCAGCGAGGCCCTCAGCCACGCGGTAGACGGCCTCGTGAGGCGCGGGCTGGTCGTCGTAACTAACGCCAGTGGGAAGCCACTTTCGACTAGGACGCTGCGCCGGAGGTGCGGCGGCCGGCTATATTTCGAGTTATCCACAGCGGGGCTTTCCGCCGCCAAACCCGTTACCTTTTCGGATTCCGAACTTCGAAAATCGAAAACAACAAAAGAAACTGAGAACAAGAGATAATAACGAATGTGGATATGTGGATAAGTCCGGGGCACCGGAACGCTAGTCCTGGAGACCCTGTTGCGTTTCGGCAGCGCCACTATGGGACCATACTTCCCAGACGCGACAGTACACCTTGCGGCCCGGCCCGGTACACCTGGTCGAACCGGTCCATGCCGGAGGCAAGGTCGCGCATTTCGGGGCTAACCCAACTCAAGGCCTCCAACACCCAGGCGTGCTTCTGAGGAAGGTCAGGCACGCTCCACACGGGCTCGTGGTGGAAGACACGGTTTCTCAGTCGCCTAACCGCGTCGAAGCGCCCGGCGACATTCGCGCGAACTCGCAACCGCCTAGGCATGCCGGGGAAGGCGGTCTTTAGGAGATGCGGCCAGAGAGTGTGAGTACGCTCATAGCGAACATCCAGTAAGCCTGTCCAGAAGCCCAGGTGAAGCGCCGCCACCATGTCAGGCGGGTTGACCGGCTGGCCTGTCCGCACCCGGCTCGCCAACGTCTCGGTGATGGACCGCACTTCCTGTGGGCGAAGGAACGCAGCCGGGCCGCCAGAGACCCATTCTATGCGCGAGTGCCACATGCTGACGGTGCGATAGAGCGTGTTTCGAAGGGAGACTTCGGCATGGTGGATAGCCGGATACAAGGCCTCACAGAGGGCCACATTCCACAGATAACGGGCGATCACGTCTTCAGCTGGATCCGATGGCGAAAGGCGGTACGGCGCCAGGCGGTCCAGTGAGACGCAGGACTCCAAGGCGGCAAGCGCCGCTGCGTCTAGGGCAATCGGTGGTTGATTTTGTGTGCTCAATGGGGTATCATGTTTCTGCAAGCCCCGGGGTGTCCTCTCCCGGCCGAAAGGTCGGTGATGATCCCGGGGCCAGCCCTTTTTTGGCATCTTAGGTGCCAAACTCCACGCCAGCCCTCGGTTCAATCCAGGCTGGCGTTTCTCTATAGTTTGGCGCCGCTCGTCCATCCGCCAGTCAAATCCACGACCACTGTCGGCCGCAGGCACGCCTTTCGCAGTGGTCCGCCGCGCTTCTGGCCGGCTGGCGGAGGCGATTTCTGGTGGCAGCTGTGTGTGCAGGCCGCGCTCGGCCGATGGCTGCGAGTGCTAACTCCGGGATGTCGCGCGCCCCACCGGTCAGCTGGTGGAGAAAGCCGGTCGGGCGCGCGAAGGTCGATCACAAGTGGAAGAGAACGCGGGCGGTAACTGCCAACGCGGCCACCGTGAGCACTAGCAGAAAGTTCGGCAGGCACCCCCCGCCTCCATTCTTGATTGGTCCCGGCCCGAACCAGCCGCCGATTCGGTTATTAGGTATCTCGGCCATAGCCATCCACCGTCTCCTTTCCGCCGCGCCCCGGTAAGGGTGGCGGCGATCCGTTTCCTCTCGTTCCCAGTCCCAATATCCCGTCCGTTCCTGATCCCAGGAGGCCGGCCGGACTGCATACCAGGCAATCGTCGCGCCGCTCGCCTTCCTCGACGGCCCACATCGCCGGCTGCGTCAGGTCGTAGTAGACGTATGGGGCCGTCGGCAAGCATCCGGTCGCGAGCTTGACAACCTCCCAGACGAGGGCGCTTGCCACGACGCCGTTCAGGAACGCGACCTGGGGGGCGGGAATACGCTCCCCCCGGATGTAGCCGGCCCGCTCCGAGAGCGCGTGCTGCTCCGCCGTTTGCTCCTCAAGGCTCCGCTCGGCCGCCTCCTTGTCGAGGCATGCCAGGCAGGGAGTCACGCCCGGCACGACCGTGCGGACCTGGCCGCCGGCCGCGGCGATTCGCCCGCCCTCCGCCCGTACACCGACCCCGGCGTCCACGAAGGGAAGGAGGGCGCAGGCGCAGAGGGCGTTTACGAAGTGGCGCACGGCGTGGGAGTCCACCGCCCCGACCACGATGTCTGCGTCCAGGAGATGCGCCCAGCACGCTCTCTCTCTGACGTCGCCTTCCATCGCCACCCCTCCGACGGCGGGGCAGAGCGCCTCAAGTCCCCGGCTTAAGGCCCGCACTTTGCCCTCGCCCGCCCGTACCTGGCGCGCCGTTACGAGGACTTGACGGTTGGCGTTGCTCGCTTCCAACCGGTCCGGATCGATGAGAAGGAGGCGCCCGACGCCCAGGAGGCCCAGCCCCTGGACGATCTGGCTGCCCAGACCTCCGCCCCCGACCACTGCGACGGCGAGGCCGCCGAGAATCGCCTGGCCCACCTCTCCGAAGGCCCGCACCTGCCGCTCGAAGACCGCCGCCTGCCGGGCGGAGAGCGATCCCTGAGGCGCTCCCGACGGACGCCGGAATCGAAGCGGCGCCTCCAGGACGGTCAGGGCGCCGACCGGAATGGCCCGCCGCCTCGAGGGGTCATAGATCCGGGCCTCGAAGCCCAGGTCTCGGCCGAAGACCGCCGTCGCGTGCCGGAACGGGGGCGGGATCTCCTTCGTCGCACGGAACTTGCGGGTATCGCTGGCGTCGTCGATCCCGGAGAAACGCGGCGCCTCCGTCCAGGGGTGGCTGTGCGCCTCCAGGAGCGACAGGCCCTCCGCCTCGCAGCGGTCGAGGATCTCCCCGACGAACGCCTCACTGGTAACCACCCGTGTCCGCGATCGCTCGGCGTAGGCCGTCTCTGGCACCGGCACCACCTCCCGCCCCAGGAGAAGGGTGCGCCGCTTCCCCTCCGCCCGGCCGCAGAGGACGAACCCCTTGCTCTCCACGTCCCGGCGCGTGAGCAGGAGGCGCCCCAGCTCTTCGTACTGGCTCCCGCGGAGCCTGATCTCAGCTTCCATGTCCGCTTCCTCCTAGCGCCGCCAGCGGGCGAAGGCGTCCGCCGCCAGGCTGCAGAGCGAGAGAAGGGAGTTGCCGCGCAGGGGGTCGTCGCTCGGCCGCCAGCTCCGCAGGTGCAGGCTGCAGGCCGCCCACCCCCTGAGGGTCGGCGCGGAGCGGCCGGACCGGACCTCGAAGTAGTGGCCCGGCCTGCGGCCCCGGCAGCGCAGGCCGGGGTCGCAGAAGAACCAGTCCGGCGGCGTCCGCGGGTACGAGCCCGGCAGTTGGAACAGCACGTCCGTCACCGCACGGTTGTACCCGGCCGGGAGCGGCATGTCGCGCAGTACCACCCAGGTCCCGCCGTCCGGATCAACATCAACGGTCTTGGTTTCCGAGAAGGCAGCGGCCGCGAGGGCCGCCTCGCGCCGGATGCGCCGGATGCGCCAATCGTTGTCCATCATCTCACCTTTTCCTTTCCGGGCTCCCGGCGGGGACGGACCGCCGTCCCCGCCGGAAGCGCCCTTTACCCGTCTTCCCAGACCGGGAGGTTGCGCCCGGCCACGTTCTTGAGGCCGTTAGCCGTCCGCGCGGCGGCCGGCTGCCCCGCGGGCGCCACGGACACGCGGTACTTCTCGCCGTTCACGTCGACCTCCTCGATCGCGCCGGCCACGTTTTCCTGAGTTTCCATATCAACTTTCCTTTCCTTGTTCCCCCCCGGTCGCCTTTGCGCCGGCGGGAGCGCTTCTAGCTCTACCCTTTCCGCTCCGCGAGCACCCTACCTGGGCGGCCCCCGTGCCTGCGCCGGCCATATCTCCGTCACTTTTCCGTCGTGGGTATGCCACACCGGGGCGAGGGGGCCTTGGGCGGCGATTTCCGCGGTGGTGGCCAGGAGCACCCGGTGGCGGGGAAAGCGCCGACTGATCGCCGCGAGGTGGGCGAGGCGGCGGGCACCGGTCGTTTGGACCAGAAGCGCCGGTTCCTCCCCGCCGTAGGCGTCTCCGTAGACTCCGGCGTCGACGAAGGTCGCGAAGCCCGCCAGCTTGTCCTGGAACTGGCGCTCGCCCGTGTGCCCGAGGTCCATCTCCAGGAAGGCGTCCCGGAACCTCTCCCCTTGGGCTAGACGGAAGGATCCGTCGGGGCGGAAGATCTGGCGCCGCCAGGGTCCTCCGCCCGCCTGCCGGACCTCGTACTCGTGCCGGCAGAGGATCTCGGGGACCCAGCGCACGAGCTCAAGGCCGCTGCCCCTCGCCTTCGCATCGAGCCTGAGCGCGAAGTCGACCACCGCCAGGGCGTGGTCGCGGAAGCGCGGTGTGGGAGACTTCCGAGTGAGTTGGCGGACGTTGTCGGCCGACATGCCGAGGCGGTCCGCCACCAACGGGGCAGCCTTCATCGCGATTGAGTAGACCGCCTGAGCCCCATAGGGGGCCTCGCCGGGGTAGGAGCGCAGCACGAAGCCGTGGTCGAAGAGAAGGCGCAGGCGGGCGTTCGCCCGCTTCACAGACCCGAAGTGGCGCGCCTCCACCTGGCCGCGGCTCATCGCCCTGTGCAGGAAGAGGTCGGCCAGAAGCGCGCCGTCCCGTTCCGTCAGAACCATGCCGCCGCGCCGCTCCCGCTCGAATCGGCTGCGCGGCTTAGGCTTCGAAGAGTTCGCTTCTGGCATAGCGTACCTCCCAGTCCTTCCTTGGTCCCGATGCCGGGTCTTCCGATCGCATCGCGTCCTGGCGTTCGCGCCTGGCTTCCAGTTCCGCGTCGGCGGCCTCCTTCTTCACGGCAAAGCGGGTATATCCGGCAGAAACCGTATACGCCACCTGGCGGGCCGATACGGCGGGATCGGTGTAGCGCGGAACGCGGATCTTGACCGACGGCTGTCCGCGCCTTACGAGGTAGGCCTGTCCCACCGGCTGGCGGATGATGTCCATTTGGACTACCTCGCGGTTGTAGCCGCCCACGATCTCGCGGGCCAGATCGGAGGAGTCCACGGCGCCTGTCTGGAAGTAGAGCTGTGTCGCGGCGTTGACGCGTACTGCGTCCCGGAGCTTCCCTGGAAGCTGCGACAGGTTCTGGTGGGATAGTACGAGCCCGAGGCCGAACCGCCGCCCCTCGGCGACGACCTGCTCGAACCGGTCGGTGGCCATCGTCTCGAACTCGTCCACGAAGAGCGTTACCGGAATGCGGGCCGCCTCCGGGATGTCTGCCCGAGCCATCATCGCGTTCTGGAAGGCCGCGACGACGAGCCCGCCGGCCAGGTGGGCCGCCTCGTGCAGGCGGTCGACGGCCAGGGCGACGAGCAGGATGGTTCCCGGTCCCGCATCGAAGAGCCGGCCGAGGGGCAGACAGGAGCGCAGCCCGAACATGCGCCGGAGCCTTGGGATCGACAGAAGGGCGGTGACCTTGTTGAGGACCGGCAGGCGCCACTCCTGGCGCTTGGCCGGGGTGATTTCCCAGAAGCGCCGGAAGAACTCGCGCACCAGGGGGTCGCCGACCGCGGCAACGACCTGCTGCGAGTATCCGGGGTTGGATAGCAGGGCATCCACCTCCAGGAGCGAGCCGCCTGTCTCGGCCAGGGCGATGAGGGCGTTCCTGAGGGTCTCCTCCAACTGGACGCCCCAGGACTCGGCCTCGTGCCGCAGGACGGAGAGAACGAAGAGCGCCCTTCCGTACGGCTCCCCGTCGCCGACAAGCGGATTCATAGGGACCACCCGGTCCTCGTCGCGAAGGTCGACCAGCACCAGCCTCCGCTGCAGCGCGGCCGGCGATACCGACGCGGCAAGCCACAGGAGGACGCGGTCCACGAGGTCGCCGCGCAGGTCGATGACGCAGACGCTCCGTCCGCTGGCGATGGTTCCGGTAATCAGGTTGAGATTGAGGTTCGTCTTCCCGCTTCCGCTGGAGCCGACCGCCCAGAGGTGCTTCAGCTGGTCTCGGGGTGAGAAGTAGATCGGATCGGACGGTCCCGTGATGCGGCCGATCACGTAGGGCACGGTGCTGCCTAGCTGGACGTACCCATGGCGCAGGAGATGCTGGCGCAGCGCCGCCGCGGCAGCGGCTTCTGCCATGGAGGAGTTCGAACGGCTGAGTGAGAAGGACGACATGATCAGGTCCTCCCCCGAGCGCGGCCCGAGCGTGGATGATGCGGGCCGGGTTGCTCGGGGCGTTGCCCGGGGAGTTGCCCGGCATGGGCGACCGGTTTCCGCGGACGCGGCCGGAGTGAAGGGATTCCAACAGGGTGGCTTTTTCGCATCGATCACCTCCCTGAACGCCCGCGTCGCATAGCCTCGACGGGGCTGAACTGCTGCTGCTGGTTCGAGATGTCGGCCTTGGCGAGGTTGACATAGTGGCGGGTCATTTGGAGGTTGGTGTGTCCGAGGATTTGCTGTAGCGAGAAGCTATTGCCGCCGTTTCGCAAAAAGCTGACGGCGAACGTATGCCTCCAGGTATGGGGGGAACAGCGCTTCTTGGTTACACCGGCGGCCGTGCCCAGTCGCTCCATGAGCTGCAGAAGCCCAGAACGGGTCAAGGCACCGTTGCCCTCGGTCCGGCGATCCCCGCAAAAGACCGCGTCGGATTCACGCAGCGGCTGAACTGTGTGTTCGGGGCTGCGGCCTCGCCGCTTATAGGTACGCCGCGAGGGCTGGACTCGCTGGTTTTCGTGGATCAGGTTCCAGAGAGCGCCATAGGTGGTGGGACCGTAATAGACCGTGCGCCGTTTGTCACCCTTGCCGAGCACAGTGACGGCGTTGTGTTCGAGGTCGAGGTCAGCGTACGTGATGCCGCAGAGCTCCGAGGCGCGAATCCCGGTATCCAGAAGCAGCGATAGAATGGCAACATCGCGCTTGGGGTGGTGGGATTCCTTGGCGGCGGCGAACAGCCGCTCCAACTCGTCCGGGTCAAATGACTTGATCTGGTCGACGGGTGCATCAGGGGTACCCATCCCCTGCATCGGCGAGACGGACAAGTAGCCGTCTTTGACCAGGTAGTTGAAGAACGCTGCAAGGTACTGGTAGTACGTCAGCTTCGTGCGCTTGCCGTCGGGTTTGGTCAGGCGCGAATCGCCCCAGCGGCCGCCATCCTTCGAGTGGTCGGCTACCAGGTAAGCGAGAAAGTCCTCGATCTCAAAGCGGCCAAATGAGGCATGTCCGTTGGCGCGAAGGTACCAAAGGAACTTGCCGACGATGAACCTCTTGAGGTCTAAGGTTGTGGGAGAGTGGTTGCGGTTCTGGCTATACCGGAACCACAGATCTGCATAGCGAACAAGCGTATCGAGTTCGATCCGCACCTCTTGGGGGCGCGGAAGACTGCCTTGAGGTGGCACATACCAAAGCGGTGCAACATCCATAATGCCCTCCGGATTTCTCCTGGAGGGCAGCACGGTAAGTTACCAAAACGGTTCATCCAAGCGTCATTTTGCGCCGACACCCGGAATCTGGTGGGCCCTACTGGATTCGAACCAGTGACCTCTTCGGTGTGAACGAAGCGCTCTCCCACTGAGCCAAGGGCCCGGACATTTTACGCTTGGGCAGTCCCCAGGTTAGCCCCCGACTCCGCGTTTGGGCACGGCATTTCAGGCTGAACCATGGGCTTACCAACCCCATTATATCGGTCCATCCAGGCTCACGTCTAGCCCGCGCATTGCATCATCAGAAAGCTTACCTAAGTTGGATGGTTGCCTCATCTAAGAATCTTACCGGCTGGGGTCCTTCAGGGGACCGGCCGGAGGAAGATGAGGCAGATGATGAGTCTCGCGACCAAACGGGAACTGGTGGCATCGTTGGCACCGCGGTACTTTCGCGCGAGTCGCGGCGAGAAGAGTCGGATACTGGACGAGTTCGTTGCATCCACAGGGTACCATCGCAAGTACGCAATGGCGATCCTGAAACACCCAAACGTACGGACCCGGAAAGATAAACGGGAGCGCAAACCCCGATACGGACAGGAGGTAGCCGCCGCTCTTCGTCGCTGCTGGGAGACGCTGAGGTGTCCCTGCTCCAAACGTCTCGTTCCATTCCTTTCCGAACTCGTACCGATCCTGGAGCGATACGGGGAGTTATCCATAAAGGAAGAATGCCGTTCTCGCCTCTTGGAGCTGTCGACCGCAACGGCCGACCGCCTTCTCAAGGACGCGAGAAAGCAATACGGCCAGACGACCACCCGTAGCGGTACGCTGCTCAAGCACCAGATCCCGATCCACACGTATGCGGACTGGTGTGACACCAAGCCCGGCCACGTAGAGGCCGATCTGGTAGCCCATTGTGGAGATACGACCGAGGGCTGGTACCTGAACACCCTGGTCCTGGTGGACGTTGCCACCGGCTGGATCGAGCCTCTTTCCCTGCTCTATAAGGGACAGCAGACGGTGAAGGACGGTATCGAGCAGATTCGCCGCCGTCTGCCCTTCCCCTTACGGGGATTGGACTGTGACAATGGAAGCGAGTTCCTGAACAGAATGCTCTTCAAGTACTGCAAGGAGACGGCGATTCACTTCACCCGATGCCGCCCCTACAAGAAAAACGACCAGTGCCACGTCGAGCAGAAGAACGGGGCCGTCATCCGCTCCTATGTCGGTTACGATCGTTATGAAGGCATCCCGGCCAAGCAGCGCATGGACGCCCTCTACGAACAGGTGCGCCTCCTGGTCAACTTCTTCTTACCCTCCATGAAGCTTCTCGAGAAGACCCGAGAGGGCGCCAGGGTCAGGAAGACCTATGATACACCCCGGACTCCCTATCAGCGAGTG
>DASXVS010000038.1 GCA_036504095.1 Armatimonadota bacterium
TGCCCTGCGCTGATTCTGTGCGCGGTGAATATCAGGTAGGTGTCGGACCCCACGGTGTGGTCGGGCCTCAATCACGCTTGCGGACGGCCTTGGGTTTCTACATCTCTTCCCCGTGTGTTCTCGCGCGCGTTTGAATTGCGCTATTGAAATTGTTGGCGCCGCTTCCCGTCGCCCCTGTTTCAGCAGCCAGGAGAACACCGATGCATTGGAAGAAATGTCTGTTCGCGCTGGCGGTTATCCCGATCCTATCCCTCGCGGCCTTGGCCGATCCCGGTTCTGACCTGAAAGCAGGCCAGGAACTGATGAAAGACGCGAAATACGACGACGCAATTGTCCTGTTTTCGGCCGTCGTCAGGTCGGGCGATCCAGCGCTTGCCCCCAAGGGCCAGCTCTGTATCGGGATCGCGCTTCAGGGGAAGAAATTGTACCCCGAGAGCATATCCGCTCTTAAGCTCGGCATCCAGAAATATCCTGACGCCGAGCGCGTTCGAAAAGAGATGCTCTACCGGCTCGGCGAGGTCTACGGCATCACCGGCGACTCAGCGAGCGCAATTGCGATCTACCAGTCTATTGCCGTTCAGTACCCGGCGGATGCTGCCAACGCGGACTTCCGCCTGGCGCGCACCTACTTCGGGCTGAAGAGGTACGCTGAGGCAATAGACCTCCTGAAGAAGAGCATCGCCGCGCACCCAGACGCCGGGAATACCCTGAGTGAGTTGAACTCGCTTCTGGGGCAGTGCTACAGGGAGAGCGGCGATTACGAGACCGCTGTGGCCATCTATAGGGCGCTCATAGCGCAGTTCCCAGCGAGCGCCGACAAGGCATACCTGGCCATGGGAATCTGCCTCCAATTCCAGGGGAAATACACCGAAGCCCGGGAAGCCTTCCAGACGGCCTTGGAGATGGGGAACGGGGCGTCGAATGAAGCACGGCTCCGAATCGACGAGGTGCTCCGCGCGGAGAAGGACTACGCGGGTGAGCTGGCCTGGCTCCAGAAGATGTACGATGAGGTTCCGGAGCTTCGGGCGGATTCGCTCACCCGTCAGGCGGAGGTACTGAGTGAGTGCCTCGGAGGCACCAGCAACGCGAGCGGCGCCATAGGCAAACTACGACAGCTTATCAGGGAGTTTCCCGACGAACCGCCGGCCGTGGAGGCGCAGGCGCGGATCGCCGCGATACAGGTCCATAACCTCCGGGATTATGCGGTTGCCGAGCCAGCGCTGCGGGACTTCATGACAAAGTACCCCGACTATCCGGCCCTCATGGTGGTCGCGCACGACCTGGCATACTGTAGCTACGACCAAAAGAACTACGCGGCGGCCGCGACCCGGTTCATCGACGCGACAAAGCAGAAAGAGGTTGGGAACTATGCCGCGCTGTGCCTGTATTTGGCGGCCGATTGCTACATGCGAACCGGTGATTTCCAAAAAGCGAAGGCCCAGGCAGACCTGTTGATATCCAAATATCCGGACGAATCCTGGGCGGTCCTGGCCAAAACCGACTATGCCCAGCTGACCGGCGAAGGCAAGCCAGGAGGTGTCAAATGACCAGTTTTACTCGCCTCATTGCGGTAGCGTTACTTTTCACCGGCTGGTTGACTCCGGCGAATGGGAACCCGGCACCCTGTGCCAATAACCTGCCAAAGACCGGCCACGGAACCGACATCTCCCTGAACCGTAATCCCACTAACGATCCCATAACAAGGAGCGTCTGCGTGAACTCGCAGGTGACGCTTTCCGTAACGGCCTCGGACCGGGACGTGTACGGTGAGCCGATAGTTTGCCAGGACGTGGACCCGACACTTTCCTGGACCATCGGCACCGACCCCACCAGCGTTGGGCACCTGACCAGCTACACTTACTACGCTCCTTCAACACCAGGCTACTATAGTGTCACATGCACCGCCCGCGATGGCGGGGACACCGAAGGCCAGCCTGGATTCGATTCCGATCAGGCTGTGACCTGGTACATCACCGTCGTCGGGATGGGCTCGCTCCTAGGGCCCGACTATACAACCGTGGACGACGACGACCCCGAAACACCCGCGCCCCAGCCCATCAACTGGTGCATCGGAAACGAAGCCACGTTCACGGCTCAGACCGAGCCACTCTTCTACGAGAGCTGGATCGTGTGGAAAGACAATGGCGTCGTCGTGCAGGCCGATCCCGAGGGCGCTGTATTACACAGGACCTGGGGTGAGAGTGAATGCGGAGAGCACACCGTGTCAGCCTCCGTCTGCGGCACTACCCGTTCACTCGTTGTGAATGTCAAGCCCCACGTGCCGACGTGCGACACCCAGCCTCTTGGCCCAATGGCCGGAGGCAGTGGCTGTGGCTCGTGCGGAGGGGACGGTAGTGCCCTGCCGGATGCAGACCTTCGCGACGACTCAGTAGTGACGCCGCTGCCCTATCCCGGCGGGCCAGGCATCGGGCCCTACTATCCCAACCTCAACGACCCCCAGGCCTGCGCCAACGATACGATGAAGATCGTCGCCGCCTGCGACGGAAATACGTATTTGCAGTATAAGGGTGGTTGCAGCGGCAAGTGTTATGTCCTCGACGTCAGCTCAGGCAGCTCGTGGGGGATCGGTGACGGGATCACGATCACTGGAGGCGGACAGGCCTATACGGTAGAGGATGCCGGAGGCACGACAAGTACCTTCAGCTTGCCTGAACCGGATGCATCATCCTGTTTCACATCGGGGCCGGTTGGACCCAACACGGTGACATCACCGAACGGCCAGACGACGACGACCTCGCTCGATGGGAACGGCCATTTGGACTATGTCGATACGACTACCGGCAGATGGGACTATACGGTAGACAGTGCCGGGAAGCTGACGATGGTAGCCCCACCAGATCCCAATGGAGCACGCATTGAGCTGTCTTACGTCGCGAGCGGCAGCGCCGCAGGCAAACCTGAATGGGTCAAGCAGTGGGCAAACCAGTCGGACTACAACAACCGTGGTACGTACCCGAACAACTACCTTTCAATGACCGACTACTACTACGACGGCACATCCGGGAAGCTGACCCAGGCAACAAGGGGCAACAGGACGCTCAATTACTCCTACGGCACGAACACCATCACCATTGAGGAGACGGATGTCACGACGCACATCAAGACCGTCTACGACTACGGCACCTCCGGGGTGACGAAGGTTACAAGGAAGCACCAGTCCGACAGCCAGCATGACCAGATGACGCAGTACACCTTCACGACCAACAGCGCCGGCTACCGGATGTATGTCACGGAGGTGCAGGACCCCGAGGGCAATATTACCCGCTACGACGTTGACGCCGACGGCGCTGTGACGGCCGTCTACGATTGGGTGGGCGGCCAGAGGGCGCACGAAATCGGCACCTCATATGCCATCGGTACGAAAAACGGCGAGTACTACAAGGTTGGACCGGAGACCATCACTTACCCGATGGGCTCACCGCCATACACCGAGGAGTACACCTACTACCCGGTGGACGACGGCGAGAATACCGTGAATTCTCCGTTCGTAAGGACCCACAAGGATACCCGGGGCAAGTACACGCTCTACGTGCGGGACACAACCTCCGCGGACACGCTCTGGAAAGTGACGGCCATCAAGGTGCATGACGCGGTGAGCGGAGGGGCCCCATCGGACACGGATTGGGATAACACCAACCCGATCAAGTCCTCCACCTACTACACGAGCGGCATCCAGAACGGGCTTGTCCAGACTGAGACCGTGCCGGACGTTGACGGCACGATGGACAAGACCACCACCTATCAGTGGTATGAGACGATCAACAGCGTGGATATACTCAGACCCGGCCCCACAAAAATCACCAACAAGTGGTGGGATCCGACGGCCAACGGCGGCAGTGGCGGCTACGTTGACAAATACGAGTGGAACACCTACGACGACGCGGGCAGGGTGATCAAGCACACCGACGCGTCGGGTGATCCCGGGGGCACTTCAGCAGCCGGCAAGACATGGTACACCTACGATGCCCTGGGGCGCCCGTTGCAAACGATCTATACCAGAACCGGAGGCACGGAGAGTGGAGGTGCGCTCGCTTACACGGAAAACACCTATAGCTGCTGCGGGCTCACCCAGTCAAGGGACGAGGAAGGCCGCATCACCTATTACGACTACGACTCCGCTAACCGGGTCACGGACACGTATACGAGCCTGAGCGGCCAGAGCTCGACTTACCCCCTGGTGGCCTACACCTACGACGCCTTCGGGAACAAGCTGACAGTCGTGACCCGGTCGGACTCCGGCACCACGAGGACGACGAACTACGAGTACGACAAGGACAACCGGGTGACCAGGATCACCTACCAGGATAACCTGCTGGGTGAGGAGCAGTTCGGCTACGACGTCTACGGCCAGCAGTGGTACAAGAGGCAGAAGAACGCGACGAACGACTGGAAGACGACGTTCTACAAGTACGACGACCTTAACCGGACGACCGACGTCTACTATGCCTCGACCTCGGATACCCGCCCAACGGCGTATCCCACCGGCTCGTCCGACGTGCAGTACACCTGGTATGACGGCAGCAATCTCAGGTACCAGATGACGGACAGCCAGGGAACGAGCACCTACGTGTACGACACGCAGGGGAGGATGACGCAGTACACTCCCCCAGTCGGCCTCGCGACCAACTACCACGTGGAATACGCTTACAACAACCTGGGTCAGAAGATACTGGTGAAGATCACCGACGACACGAACACCGACTACGATCTGAAGTACGACTACTTCGCAAACGGCTGGCTGAAGGATGCCAAGACCGGGGATGGAAGTGGCACCTACAGCGACCTCGCCCGGTTCAGCTACAACCCGGTGGGCACCCGCAGCCGGCAGGACAACTACTACGGCGGCAACCGGAAGTCGTATTCCACCTACGCCTACGATTCCGACCCGCGCTACAGGCTGAACAGCATCAGCCACTACAAGGATGGGAACTCCACCGCCCTGGAGACCATAGACTATACCCGCACGGGCCGGGACAAGGTGGGCAACCCGCTCTCAGCCGATGACTGGAGAGGGAACACCAGTTACACGTACGACGCCAACAACCGGCTGGACGGCGCAACCTATCCTGGGAGCGCGTCGGAGGACTACGGCTACGACTGGGTGGGCAACAGGAAGAATCCGCCCGGGTCTCCGAACGCTCTGGTGTTCAACAAGGTGGACCAGCTCACCAGCCGACCGGGGATTGGCGAGCGGACCTTGACCTATGACAACCTGGGGAACCTG
>DASXVS010000039.1 GCA_036504095.1 Armatimonadota bacterium
TGCCCTGCGCTGATTCTGTGCGCGGTGAATATCAGGTAGGTGTCGGACCCCACGGTGTGGTCGGGCCTCAATCACGCTTGCGGACGGCCTTGGGTTTCTACATCTCTTCCCCGTGTGTTCTCGCGCGCGTTTGAATTGCGCAATTGAAATTGTTGGCGCCGCTTCCCGTCGCCCCTGTTTCAGCAGCCAGGAGAACACCGATGCATTGGAAGAAATGTCTATTCGCGCTGGCGGTTATCCCGATCCTATCCCTCGCGGCCTTGGCCGATCCCGGTGACGACGCTTTGGATGCCGTCCTTCTGAAACTAAAATCGGGTGATGCAGCCGGGGCGATAGCCGACCTTGATAAGTCACCGTCACTCAGCCCTGCGCAGACCATCCGTGCTCGCTATTACCGCGCTTACGCACACTACCGCCTGGGGCAGAAGGACACGGCGATCACAGACCTCACAGGCTTGCTACCCGCTGACACGGCCAGTGCTTTGGAGCGAGCCGGTTTCGTTTCGCTCGCGGGCAAGAATGGTGAGTCGGCCCGTGCGCTCTTGGGGGCTATCCATAACGAGGCGAAACGGTACGACCGACTCCCGCGAATTTACACGGCGATGGTGGAGGACTACGCGGAGAATCCCGAGTGGTCGTACCTATTGGCCGAGGCATTCTTCAACGCTGGCCAGTATGACCAAGCCGCCGATGCCTTCGGCACCTTCACAACGATGTACCCCGACTCGACACGCATCAAGGATGGTTGGCTGAAAAAGGAGGAGTCCCTTCGACGGGCGGGACGTTACGAGGAGGCATACAATTATCTAGGGACCATTCCCGCGAAGGATCCTGACTACGAGATCAGGATAGCGGCGCGTAAAGCGGAGCTCTTGTCCCAGCACTTCCGTCATAGTCTCAACCTGTCCAACCAGTGGTGCGAAGACATGATCGCTAAGTATCCGAAAGAACCAGCCATTTTTCTGTGTAAGTATCGGCTCGCCAGCAACTATCTTTATGAGATGCCAGAACCAGAGCGCAAGCCCGCCCAAGCGCGACAGATTCTTCAAGGGCTTGTTCGCGATTACCCGAACGAGCCAATCCTCTTGGAGATGAAGGTCGATATCGCTTACTCGTTTTCGGCTCAAAAGGATTACGCGAATGCGATCAAGCAATATCAGGCGATACTCACGGAACATAAAGATAACTTCCCGGCCGACAACTGGCACGCCTACGTTCACTACTGCCTAGCCAGGTGCCAGATCAACAAGGGGGACAAGGCGGCTGGCAAAGCGGTCCTGGAAGCAATGGTGACGAAGTACCCTGGTGACAACTGGGCCGCTCTGGCAAAAGAAAACCTCGCGGAGGGGATCAGGTAATGACGAATCGACTTTGTCTCGTGCTCAGCGCTTCGGTATGCCTCCTGGCTCGCACCTTAGCGTTCGCAGTCCCCCCTGGCTGTGTCCAGCCGTGTCGCCCCGGTCCGACGGGTATCGAGATCCGTCCGGGCACCACGCTTCAGGATCCGGATCCAGTTTGCCCCGGAATCTCCGTAAGTCTTGTTGTGTACGCGCGGGACTTCGATTCCTGCGGCGACCCGAACAACTGCCCGGATGGCATCATTTACGCTTGGGAGGCTGCCGGTGGGACTCCGGCGTCCGGGTCCGGGTCTTCATTCAGCCCTCACTTAGTCAACCTGGGCCTCACGCGGTGACCTGCAGGGTAACAGACACAGGCACCTATGCCCCGGACCTGGGTACCGACGGAGAGGTCTCGCTCTCGTGGACGGTTGTGGTGCTCGGGATTGATGCTGTCAGTGGCCCTACGGAAATCTGCCCGAACACCGAAGCAACCTACACAGTTACTACTATCCCGGCGGGATTTGAGGATCGCGTGACGTGGACCGGCGGTGGCAATCCCGTCGGCTGGTCTGGGGCCACGTTCACGACTAAGTGGGACACTCATGGCACAAAGACGGTAATGGCGTCTTTATGCGGACAAAGCCAGTCGGTAACCGTAAACGTGAAACAAGTGACGCTCCAGTCCCTAGACTGTCCGCCTGGTCCCGTCTGTCCCGGTGAGAATGCGACGTTCTCGGCGACAACCAGCGATTGTCCCGAGTCGGTGCACTGGACTGGCGGCGGAACCCCGGCAAGTTGGGATGGAAGCTCCTTTACGACGAATTGGGACGCTCCGGGCACTCACACGGTGACGGCAACGGTGGACGGACAGAGCCAAACCTGCCAGATCACCGTGAAACAGCCTACAATTACCGCCATTAGCGGCCCGAGCAGCGTCTGCCCCGGCGAGGCAGCAACGTTCACAGCGACGGTGAACGAGTGTGCGGATTTCGTCAAATGGATCGGCGGCGGTAACCCTCCGAGCGGTCAAGGAGATTCGTTCACAACGACCTGGAGCACGCCTGGCACTCATACAGTGACGGCGACCGTGGGCACCTCGAGCAGGAGCGCAACGGTGACCGTAACAACGCCGCACATCATCGGCGGTAGTCAGACCGCGACGAGTATCTGCCCCAACGTGGCCGTGAGCTTTACCGTCTTGCTGGACCAGTGCCCGAACGTAACGGTACACTGGGCCGGCGGTGAGAATCCGAGCGGCGGCGATGGCGGCACAACCTACTCGACCTCCTGGGCCGAACCCGGCACCCACTATGTCACGGCCACCGTGCCGGGAGGCTCCAGCAGAACCTTTACGGTCACGGTCCTGTCTCCGATGGTCACGAGTATCTCAGGGCCGACTCAGGTTTGCGCCGGCGAGATGGCGTGTTTCGGAGCAACCGTCGACCAGTGTCCTGCCTCCATACGATGGACGTGCGGTGGAGACCCGGCCACCGGTGAGGGCTCACCCTTCTACACGAGCTTCCCCTACGCAGGCACATACGTTGTCACGGCGACTGCAGGGAATTCTTGGCGATCGATCACAGTGACCGTGGCGCCGACTGTGCTCAACGTCACCTTCCTGGAGCCCAACGGTACAGTGGGCGGAACCGTGCCAATCCGAGTTCAGGTAGACACTTCGGAGTGTGTCTCCTCTTACGACCTGTACCTTTCCGAAATCGAGGAGACATCGGAACACCCGACCGACTGGTTCGATTTTGGCACTCCAGAAGTGGAGAGTCAGACGACCTCGAACGGCATCACGTCGACGATCTACCGCTGGAGCTGGGACACCACCGCCAGCAACTTCCATAACGGTTACCATAACCTCCAGGTCTATGGCGATGCCTACATAGGAAATGACTGGACTTGGGACCCTGTCGAAGTGGATCACGAAGTCGAGGTGAAGAACCTCACAGTCAGTTCTGCAGTGGGGTCACCGTCCATCTCATTGGCCCGGACGCCGTACTACGTGGTGTGGGATGGCACAGCCCCCGTCACTTTCACGGTCGATATCGAGGACAATGACACGTCGGACCCGTGTGATATTGACCTCATCATCTATAGCACGGACGATGTGACAGATTGGGTACGCACCATCTATCGGGCTGCCGTCACGGGCTCGCACCACACGTTCACATGGGATGGGAGAGACGAGTGGGGGGAAGCGCTACCCCCAGGAACCTATACCTTCGACGTGATGGTGAGCCAACCCGACGACGGTGATTCGGCCCAATACCGAAGCAGGACCCTTTGGCACGGGCTGCCGCACCAGGTCCAGTTCGCTCAAGATGCGGACGGCACGCTGCAGCTGACTGGGGACAATCTCCAGATGAACGTCACATACACGCTGAATGAGCAGCCTTCCCAGGTCCTCATAGATGCTGTAGACACAAACTGGAATCTCGCCGATACCACGATGGTGACGGACCAGGTACGTGGGGAGGCAAGTCCGGTTCTCCTGAGTGTTCCCGTATCCGATGATCTACCGCCTCCCTTCGGAAAGGGCATCATCTCCGCGATTGACGACCGGTGGGCGGAGGCCCGGGATCACCGGGACAATTGCGCCCTGTCCGTGAACAAGAACGGCAGTGGAACCCGACTCCGATTCGCGCTCCAGTTCCTCCAGCAGAGCACGAATTACTTGCCCCGCGACATAACCGGTCTTGCCCTAATGCGCTACGATGAAATGCCCAGCTTCTATGCCGATCTGATTTACGGTTCGTTTCCAGTCTATGAGACGCAGACGTGGAAGGTGGCTCGTGACTATCACTTCCCAGCCTTCCCGGGCCTCGGAATAACGTGGGCGAGCACGTCCGGTGGGTCCGGCGTGATGAACCGGAGAGAGCATGAGTGGGATCACGATCCAGGCGGACCCATCCCGCACATCGACGACATCGCCCAGACTAATCCCGGAATGCCCTATAAGGCGGATATCGTCCTTTGGAGTGCGACGCTAGGTGGGATGAAGATCGACAAATGCGCTGGCCAAGGACCCGAGTTCTGGGAATTCGGCATCGCCACCTGGGACAACCTCCTTATCCAATGGGATACTCCGAGCAGTAAGATATTTCGCAGTGGGTCGCCAAGCGACTTCCGGCAACTACTTCGTATCCACCCGGATGGCGGTGAGGCATATGGGACCGACGGTTGTATCGGCATCGGTGGGGGTGATCCCAGCTGCAGTACCCAGCAAGTAGCCAAAGACTACAAGCTGCAGGCGGCCAAGTGGGCCGGGCGAACATACGCGGTAAACTACGAAGTCCCGCCAGGCCTTCGCCTTACGACGGCGAGCAAACCGGGCTACATGCCGCTCTACGTTCTCGAGGGCACGCGCACACTTTTCGACTATGGATTCTACGAGAACGACACGTTCAACCGCGCGTATTACGTAGCGCTGATCGATCCTTACCACCAATGAAACGACTAGGGACGATGCATGCCATGGCAGCATGGCTCATTGCGGATCTGAGCATTGGACTCGCGGCTGCGGCGACGCGGCCGGTACTACCTGTGCTTACTTGGTGGGAGGAGCACATCGATCACCAGCCGATCCTAGCGAAGCCGATGGGCAGGGTGTCTTGGCCTAACCATGGCGAGGTGGAAGATCTCCTATGGTACGCGCCACAGAGGCTCCTGCTCGCCTCGCGGCGGGATGCCGTCCGGTCGCTCACCTCCGTTGATCTGACCAATCATCTGGTGCACGCGGTGCCGGATTGCCGCAGTTCATCCGCTGGGTGCTTGGTGCTGGCCCGGACGCCTGGCCCGGTATCGCGTATCCAGCTCGTGAGCACGACGGGGACCGCGGCGCAAGCCTGTGATGTGGATAGTGCCGTGCTGGGCGATACTGCGAACATCATGGGCTTGGCGAATGATACTGTGCTGGCGGCTGAGATCCAGCCCTCTGTAAGCGCGGCGATGCAGCAGGGGTTGATCTATACGCTCTTTGGCCCAAAGGGTCAACCACTCCTGAAGGGGCATCTGCCAAGACAGCTCGGTGTCTCACTGGCTTCCGTTCGAGGGATCCGTCGGTCGGCGGACGGGTATCTGTGGGCCGTCCCCTCGTTCAAGTGGGCACCGGGAACGCCAGAGCAGTGGGAAGGGCCAACGGAAGTGTCGATAGTGCGGATGGCTGCGGGCAGCACAACGCTCGTTCGCAGCATCTCGAGAAGCGATCTGCCGGTTCCGCCCGTGATGGGCTTCCTAAGCTCAAACTCGCTGGACTCTCCCACGTGGCTCCCGGGGTCCACGGATATCCTCGTCTTTCGACGCCGATGGTGTGTCTACACGTCGGGAGCGAACGCCGAGATGCTGTCTGTGCAGGATCTACTTGCTCTGCCGCTCCGGGGGCAGCCGACTGTACTGGACATGGTTGCTGAATACCAAGGGCCGCGGGGCCTCAACTTATCCTGGGAGGCAGATGAGCAAGGCGCCATTCAGGAGTCGTACAGGAACGAAGCGCTGGACCTGTCGGATCTGGTGCCGGTCCCGGCGCTTGTGGATGGCGGCATCGCCTACAAGCGGCATGGCAGGATTATCTATATGAGGGTTCCTCGATGATGCGCGGCACATGGATAGGATTAGCTCTCTTCGGGACGATGGCTGGGCTTACCTTATGCAGCCGGGGTTCGCTTGGCTCCGAGCAGACCGACAAGGCGACATCGGTCTTTCCTACTCAGTTGACGCACTATCTTGCTGAACGCCCTATTCACCCCAGGCATAGTTCCGGCGTCTCCGTCCCGGTCCGTGCGAAGATGTCCATCGCTGGATTGTATTCCGGTCCAGGCGGGCAGGTAGTTACCCTTTCGGTTGTTCCTGCTGCACCGACAGCGGAGAATCGTCGCTGGTCGACAGAGGAGGCCGCGTGGGGTGTTGTCCAGACGGACGAAGGGCGATGGCATGTGCTCGGTAGAAATCTACCCTTGTTCCGAACGCCGAAAGGCGGCATCCCCGCGTTCCGTGCAGAGGTCAGCTTGGGGAACCTCCTTCTATTCGAGCGCCAGCGGCCGGGACGTCCAATTGGTGACGACACCGTCTACCGTTTCGCCCCGCAGTCCATGTTCCAGACGGTGGCCTCACTGAACCGTGGTCTCCTTCGCGAAGCCAAGTTCCTGGAGTCATCCAAAGCGGGCCATATAGTTGTGGTCGATGGGATCGGGCGGCGTCTGCAGTCATTTATATCGTCGCCTCTGCCGGACGGAGCCGTTGAGATCAATACACGATATCGTGAGGGTGGATTCAATTCGATCTGGGGAATGCCCAATCGCGAGGTCTCCGGGGCGGGTACTTACACAACCCTCTGGCTCATGACCGGGCGCACCATGGGAGACGGTAAGCTTGTCGCGAAGGTGACGACCGTTCCTCAGAGCGCGCCGCCAGCGTGGACCGTACGACTCATCTCACCCGATGTTAGTGGGACGGAGCAACCGTCTGTTGTGTTTTGGCGGAGTCTGTGTCTCGAGCTTCAAGCACCAGTTGTGGCTCCCCGGGATGCCGTCGATGCGGATGAGCCTGTGAGTTGGAGCGTTTGCGAGGAGTGCGCCTGGTCGCCGGGCCGGGAGCCACAGATTTCTGACCGGTATATTACCAACGAAACAAAACATGGTCGCTCGCTGCGCTGGGAGAGTGATCCTTCGGGTCGCCAGTGGATTGTCAGCGAGCCCCGACTGCCCTCATTGGCCGCGGCCATGCCCGCTCTGGCCGTGTTTCCCCAGGGGGAGGTCGTCAGTCGAGCTGACGGATCCCTTAAGATCTTCCCTGATACGGAGGAGTCGCCCGATGTTTTCGCCCACAGGAAGGAAGGTGCGTAATGCAGTCATTCAAGTGTCGATCTTTCATCACGGGGGCCGTACTGTCCCTTGTCCTAGTGACCGGTCTTGTGCCTTGCGCCGCGCAGGTGTCTGTCCGAACGTACGTAAAGCGCGATCTCGCCGCAGGCATCTATGTTTCTGTTCGCTTACCAGCGGTTGGGCCCTTGCATAGTGCTCCCGTCCGCGTCTACCTGGGACGCGGGCTAAACCCACGTAGCGAGCCCGTCCGATCCGTCAGCATGTCGATGTCCCTCGAACGTGAAGGCCTGAGTCCGGTGATCACCGAGGCCCGCGAGACGCTCCCCGGTACATATGTTGCGGAGATGGACGTAACGTCCGGCGAGTACACGTTGCAGATCCGGATCACTCGGGATGGGCAGGTGCATCTCATTGACATCCCGACCTGGACCGTCGCGCCTTCGCTCGTGCCACTGATCACGCCAGCCGAATTGCGCCGCGCTTGGAGCGATAAGCGCGTATCGCTTGTAGACGTGAGGGGCGCCGCGAAGGAACGGGCTGCGGGCTCGATTCACCTTTCGTTCGCTTCGATCCGCTCTTCGCGAATAGACCTGCCGAAGAACAAGGAGGTGGTACTCTACGAGGACGCTCCATCCAACAGGTTGGCCGAAGCGGCCGCCAAGCACCTACAGAGCCACGGCTATCGAGCGTCTGTCCTGTACGGGGGACTAACGTCGTTAGTGGAGAGCGGGTGGAGTATCGCCGCCGACGCTCCAGAGGCGCCTCAGGAAACGCTGCCACCCGCGAAAGGACGCACGCATTAGGATGTTAAGGACAGGGAGCGGGGCGGATTGCGCGAGGTTTCGCGCTCCCTCCCATGCCACAGCAAAGACGTGCCGTGTTACTGGTTGCCTTCCCAAAGAGATATGGAACCTCTTCTGAAGCTCCGAGGACGCGCCCTTAGGAACATAATTCTATCGATGTGGGGCGCCGCCTTGCTCAGTGCCGTTGCCATCAGTGCCATGAGCGGCCATAGCCGGGACCACACTGGGGCGCCGTTGCAATCCGTCGCCCGGTCGGGAGGGAGGCGGAGTGCCCTAGACCGCTGGTGGGAGCGATACGCCAGCGGTCTGCGCGGTATTCCGAAGCCTCTTGCACAAGTTCGCGTCGGTACACCGACGATGGAGGCACATCTGTTCTGGCCGTCCCAAGACGTTATCCTTGTGCTGAACCGGTCCCCATCCGATGCGTTCCGTCTGATGGCAGTGCGGATTTCGACGCAGCAGCGAATCGACCTGACCCGTCTGATGAGACCTGGGTTGGGGACTGAGTTGTGGCTCACTGGGCAGGTCGTCGCGACACCGGGCAAACGTCCCCGCCTCGTCGCCTCCGTCCAACGTGATGGAGTGTATCGCCTCGTCGGCTGCGATCTGCCCAACAATCTTCGCAGCAGGAACAGTCGACATGCTGTGGAGGCCCAATCGGTCGCGGCAGTCCACGTGTTCCCCCGGGCTGTCGGCGACATGCTCCGCTATCGCGACACGCCGTTCAAATGGGTAAATGCACAAGGGCACGCACTCGCCAGCGGTCGAATCCCTGGGTGTCTGGTCCCCTGGAGTCTCTCCCCGACCTCGATCCGGCGCACTCCATCGGGCGGGCTCTGGGCGTTTCCCGCGTATGAGCAGGAAAACTACATCGAGATCGATGCCCCGCCGGAGGACTTGGCCGTGGTCGGTGTTACTCGTGCAAGGACGAGAGTGCTTTACAGGATCGCCCGGCGGCACCGGATCCCATTGGACTTTCATCGATTGGTTCATGCCCGCCACCAGTTCACAGGGCCGATATGGCTTTCCGGATCGGATGTACTGGCCTACAGGCGCCGCGTGGTTGCCACGGATCAGAGCCGCGGTCTGGAAGTGTTTGAGATCTGGACGACGGCAGGGCGACGGCGGCCGCGCCTTTTGGCCGCCGTCGCAAGGACAACGTCCGGGGTCTTGTGGCGCGCCCGTTACTCAGGAGGTCTCACCGCGTCAGGACCACCGCTGGGAGCAGGGGTCAGCGAAGAGGACTTGTTGCCGTGCAGCGATCCTGCCGGGAGCCGAATCGCGTATATGGATTGTGGCCAAATCGTCATGGTCCGTTGCCCGCGCGGGTAAGCAAAGGATACGTAGAAGAAGTCTCGAGCCGGGCGCTGGGACAGTGCCGCAACACCAACGGTACGGGACAGCAAGCCTCAAGTTGTTTGGTTACGCCAAAGTCGGTCAGTTGCTGAGAAGACTGGAGAGGTCGCGTCGCCTTCCCGAGGGGAGATCGAAGGCTTCGAATCGATTATATGATTGGCCGTCGTCGACTCGTGCCCTTCGGTAAAGCGCTATGAGGGTATTCGGCGCCGGCCAGAACAACCTGGCAGTTTCGATGTCGGGAGCAATCTGTACGCCTTCAGTGCGCTTCGGCATGTTCGGCATGTGGGCGCTGGGTGCCCGCCACCAGTCGAGGAGAGGCGTTCTGGATGCTGTCGAAACCGGCGCTCGCTGTGTGACCGGCGCGGCAGTGGGCGCAGAAACCAGTGTCGGATTGGGTGCGACGGGTTTCGAGCATCCTGAGATCGAGATGGCACCAACGAGCGTCAGCATAGCGAGAGCGGTGGCCAGGATGACTCTGGCCACATCAATATGACGGGACATCGAAACCTCCTTCGGGCTCACGGTGAGCACTGGGACATAACTAATCTGGTCGCGGGCGGCTACTGTTATAATGAACGAATTGTGGCTTAGGATGTCACCATCGCGCCAGCAACGCGACGCGTGGAAATCCGCGATGTAATCTCATTTTTATCGCCATTGATCAGTGGATTTGAGGTGAAACCTTCAAAATGGTCTGTACTTTCCTATGCTTGAACTAGGTGCATCTGCGGTGGGGCTCCACTCGAAACCGCTGCGGTCCAGCATATCTGTAGAGCCAAGGTTGCACCTGCTTGCTTACCAGAGGCGCTTAACGTTTGTGAATAGTCGCCGGGTGCGAGGTGTGTTCATGATCAGATTACTGATCCTCCTCTCTACTGTATTTGTGCTCACCAAGGCCATCGCGGCTGGTGACGGCCAGTCAACGGTCTTCTACGACTACAGCCGCCCGAGTGGCGGTCCCCGTATGCGTAGCGAAGTGCCGTCCTTCGCTCCGTTGGCAGCCGCACCCATTCGCATCGACCTTAGCAGGGACGGAAAGCCGCTGAAGCCAGCTAAGGTGACCATCGAACTCCACAGCCCCAAGGAGCCTAAGCGAATCCTATCCGCTCGCTTTGTGAGTCCCGGCGTCTACGTCGCGCTTGCGGACATTACCAAGCCGGGGGCCTACGGTATGACGGTCACTTTCCGCTCCCCGCCTGAAAACATCAGGATTGACGTACCTGTGTGGGAGGTTGGGAGCATTGATACCCCTCGCATTAGCCCCGTGGCGTTGCGGCCGAGGTGGACAAGTGGAAACGCCATCCTTCTCGACATCCGATCAGATCCCGAGCACCGCATCAAAGGCGGGATAGCCATGCTCTCTACCGACCTCACCAACCGCATGGCTACGTTGCCAAAGGACAGATTGATCGCTGTCTTCTGTGATTGCGTCTCGGAGTATGCGGCGGTGCCGGTAGTGCAGCAACTCCTTTCGGCCGGCTATCGTGCCGCCGCGGTTTACGGCGGAACGAGGGGTCTTCGGGAGAACGGCTGGACCACGGAGCCACCTACAGAGCCAGAACCGTGCCAACGTTGACCGGTGCCGTCTCATCCAACAGCGCAGACGGGCCTTTGGGCCGCGTGTTCGTTCGCTTTAGGCGTCGCATCCGTGCCCCGCGGCGTTCATGGTGTGCGGCGATTAGTGAGGTTGGCCCAAGGATCCAATAACACCCCATAGCCTACCCCAATGTGTTGTTCTTAGCGTCGTCGGGACCGAGTATTTGATGCGCACAAATCGGTGATGGAAATGGACATCCCGACAGGAGCATCGGGCCAGGCGCCTTAACATTCGTCGGATCACTCTGTCCCCAATTGGTTAGCCGCTATCGCGGGGGCCAACTCCACACAGCAGATTTGCCCGGAACGTCCGTTCGGCGAAATACTGGAGGCATGGAACGAACCCGTGAGATCGTCCTGACCGGACAGCGCGGCGGCGTCGCTTTGGTCGACGAAGTCGATTACGAATACCTGAATCGCTGGAAGTGGCACCAGAACGCCTGCGGCTACGCCGTCCGCAACAGCAGGATCCATACTGTCACCGGGTGCATACGGATGCACCGTGCGGTACTGAAGCCCCCGGAAACCTACCAGGCGGATCACCTGAACGGGAACTGTCTCGATAACCGCCGAGCCAACCTCAGAGCCGTCCTGCCCGGCACCAACGTCCGCAATCGCCCTGGTAACCCCAACGCCTACTCTCTCGAGGGAACAGAAGCGCGTTTTGGCTTTCGCCCGCGCGCATAGCCAGCGCTTCACCAACCGGGAGAATCAGAAACAGTTCGGTTTGGATCTTTATGCCGTGTCGACCCGGGTTAAGTCGCTCATGCCCAAGGGCGCCGTCAGGCTTACAGAGAAGGGGGGCGCGTCTATGAGGTCCTGCCGATCGGCGCATCGGAACCCTTCCCGGGCAAACTGAGCGCCCTCATGCCCACCTTCAAACAGCGGGAGACTCTGGCGAACCGGGTCCTCCAGGAAGCTTGGGGACTCGACCGTCCCCAGGCGTATCAGCAGGCACGATCGCTCGTACTGGCCGGCTGGCTGGGGATGGAGCGCGCTAAGCGCACCGCCGTTTACCGCCTCGCCCCCAAGGCCCGTTTTACGAACGCCTAAAACGGCTTTGCGAACATCTCCGATACTTTGTCACGAGCTGAGGCCATCGCAAAGAGGTCGTTACAGCCTATCAGCAGGGCCGACAACGTTGGGGCGGCTGCTCCAGACGTCTTGCGGCCCTGAATGTGAAAGCCGCGGGAGCCCGGGAGATCGTCCGCGAAGGACTGCAACGAAAGGTGAGCGAGGGAGGGCAGGGGAGACGCGGGCGGAGGATGCCGGCTACATCAGTGACCGCTTTGCGAATCTGCCTACAGCCTGTCATGCACTTTCGTGTCCAGCCCCGCCGCTTCCGAGCGAAGTCTTAGGCCAAAGCATCCGACAGAGCTGCCATCAACGGGTCCAACGGCTGGAATCTGCCTCATACGCGGCCCGTCGAAAGACGGCTTTCACGCTCAACAGGCGGAAACCGAAAGTGTCCGAAGTTCGCAATACGCTCAAGGTAACCCAGATGGAGGCGAAACCAGCGAGACCCCCACGAAACCAGTCCCGCCCCAGCCCCGGAAGTTCCGTTGCGCCAGAGCACGTCGGCTACCTGGACGATCTTGCGCTCCCAGAGCTTGATGTCACAGAATTGTGCAAGATTAACACCCACCGCCGCTACGCCACGTCAAATTCCCTGGCCCCATCGAGTATAATAGTCTCGGGATTCATAAGTCGATTATCGCGCTTTGGGCCAACGATTACCCAAAGCAAATACTGATCGAATCTGGATACCTTCTCCGACTGACAACGTTGCCGGCCGAGAACAAGTTACGTTTCATTTTGTCCCTGCCCGTGCGGGTGGTGATGGAACTTCAGATACTTGTGTGGTAGGTGACGCAAGGCCGCGCCGACCAAATGGCGACGCCTGCCCTGCGCTGATTCTGTGCGCGGTGAATATCAGGTAGGTGTCGGACCCCACGGTGTGGTCGGGCCTCAATCACGCTTGCGGACGGCCTTGGGTTTCTACATCTCTTCCCCGTGTGTTCTCGCGCGCG